>DEHT01000008.1:0-2138 GCA_002352045.1 Chitinophagaceae bacterium UBA2793
AAGCCCATATCGAGCATACGGTCTGCTTCATCGAGCACTAAGTATTGCAGGCTATCGAGTTTTACATAACCCATTTTTATATGGGCCATCATTTTACCTGGAGTGCAAATCACAAAATCGGCGCCCATGCTGAGTGCTTTTTTTTCCTGCACAAAATTGTTGCCATCGCCACCGCCATAAACGGCAATAGAGCTTACCGAGGTAAAGTAAGAAAGCCCTTCCAAATGCTGTGCTATTTGTATAGCCAATTCCCTGGTGGGTACTATTACCATTGCATTAATGCCATTGGGATTGGTTCCTTTTGTAAGCATTCGGTTGATTAACGGCAATAAAAAGGCTGCCGTTTTTCCGGTGCCTGTTTGTGCAAATGCTAATACATCTTTGCCTTCCAAAATATGCGGAATTACTTTTTCCTGAATGGGTGTGGCTTGTTGGTAATTGGAAGCATCAATACCTTCCATCAGTCTTTCGTCAAATCCAAATTCTGTAAAATTCACTTGTAGGGTTTCTTAGTTGTGAGCAAATATACCCTTTTGCTACCGATTAAAGCGTTTCGATGGTAAGGTTAAATTGTATGGGTTGGTGGCTCGTAGCTCAAGGCTGATTAAGCAAACATGAAACTATTGTAAGCGTAACACTATTATCTTTACCAAATGATACAAGTTGGCAGGTTTAATAATTTAAAAATAATTCGTAAGGTAGATTTTGGTGTTTTTTTAGATGATGGGGCTGAAGGCATTTTGCTGCCAAAAAGGTTTGTACCCAATGGTAGCGAAGTGGGAAACGAATTGGAAGTGTTTATTTACCACGACGGCGAAGACCGCCTGATTGCAACCACTCAACAACCCTTTGGCCAGGTTGGCGATATTGTAAAATTACAGGCAGTGAATGTAACAACTTTGGGTGCTTTTTTAGATTGGGGTTTAATGAAAGATTTATTTGTGCCCAAAAGCCAGCAAATAAGCGGCATGCGGCCAAAGGGTGAATACTTAGTAAAAATTTATTTAGATGAAAAAACCGGCAGGGTGGCTGCTACCGAAAAATTTGAAGCATCGCTCAGCAATGATGTACTCTCCATAAAACCTTTAGATGTGGTGGACATTATTGTGTATCGCCGAACAGATATTGGCTACTTAGTTATCATCAACAATCAACATACGGGAGTTTTGCATCACAATGAAATTTACAGAAGCATTGGTACAGGCGATCGGTTTAAAGGTTTTATAAAACATATTTACCCGGATAATAAAATTGATGTAGCAGCCGGCAAACCGGGTTATGGCAGAGTGGAAGATGAGGCCGATAAAGTTTTACGTTTGTTGCAGGAGAATAATGGCTATCTTCCTTACTACGACAAAAGCGACCCCGATGCCATTTACGAATTTTTTGGCATGAGCAAGAAAACTTTTAAAATGACTATTGGCAGTTTATACAAACAACAAAAAATAGCCATGGAAAAAACAGGCATACGATTGATTTAAAACAGCCATTACGCTTGAAGCCTATGTCTAAGCATATTAAAAAAGCAGCTAAAAAAAAATTTGTAAGCATTGGCATACTGCCGGTTGTTTTTATCACATGCTTAGGCATACTGCTACTGGTAGCCGATATGGTTTTTGAACAAAAGAATTTAACTTTTGATGAAAATGTTTTTAAAGCCATTCAACCCTATTATAAGGATGGGCGTATTCATTTTTTTGAAGTGATTACTTTTTTAGGCAGCACCAATTTTTTGTTGGCAGCCAATATTATTTTGGTAATTGCATTTGCCTTTTCAAAAAAATATAGAAACTACAGTTGGAAAATTGCCATTGTTGCTATTACCGGCGTCTCCTGCATGTTTGGCTTAAAAGAACTGCTAAAACGTGAGCGGCCTTTGAACCCATTAACTGGCGATGCTTATGGTTACAGCTTCCCCAGCGGACATTCATTCAGCAGCCTTTTGTTTTTTGGCATACTTGCATATATAGTTTTCAAAATGGTGAAAAATATTTTCTGGCGTTGGCTCATAATTATTTTAATGCTGTTACTGGTGTTACTCATTGGCTTTAGCCGAATTTATTTACACGTACATTATGCAAGCGATGTAATTGCAGGCTTTATGCTGGCGGCCATTTGGTTAATAATAGCTAAATGGA
>DEHT01000008.1:2183-5948 GCA_002352045.1 Chitinophagaceae bacterium UBA2793
CATCACCGTAAAAATGGATATTACCAAAAGAATAATGGGAAGAATATCGAGGCCCAGCTTGAGTGGTATGTCGTAAAAATAACTAATAAGGGCAACCGAAGGAATGGTTAATCCAATACTAGCCAGTGCAGAGCCTAACGACAAGTTGAGACTGGTTTGTAACTTATTGTTCAAGGCTGCACTTACCGCAGCTATTCCTTCGGGCAATAAAATAACGGCTGCAATAATAATACCCACCAGGCTTTTGGGCAACCCTTTTTTGACTAATAATTCTTCAATAGGATGCGAGAGCGATTTGGCCAACAGTACTACTATAGTAAGACTTATTAATAAAAAAATAAGACTTATTATTAACGATTTGTTTGAAATTACATTGGTATGTCCTTTTTCATCTACCGGAGAATTTTCTTCGGAAACAAAATACTCTCTATGCCTTACGGTTTGTGCAGCAATAAAAGCCACATAAATAATTAAACAGGCAAAAAATACAAACAACAGTTGCTTCTCTGTATAATAAGGGCCTGCCTGGCCTTTAGTAAACGTAGGAAGTATGATGGTAAAAGCAATAATAGATACTAATGATACTAATGCAATTTTTACGGAATGAGGAGAGAATGTTTGTGTGTGAAATTTTCGGCCACCCAAAAACAAACAAAGTCCAATTATTCCATTTAAAATTATCATGGAAGCAGCATACACGGTATCTCTTGCAAAAGCCGCATACTCGCTCCCACCTGTGGTCATTAATGAAATAATTATAGCTACTTCAATAACGGTAACAGAAACAGCTAATATAATTGTTCCATAAGGCTCCCCAACTCTATGAGCAATAATTTCTGAATGATGAACAGCCGACATTACACAGGATAACAACAACACTGCTCCAATAATTTGAAAAACAAGACTGCTATCTAAAAGGCCAGAAAAGTATAAGATACAAGCCAGCAGGGGTATTGAAGTGGTCCATTGATATAATTTTCTTATTCTGGTCATTGGTGAACTTTTAGAAATATAAATATTGAGTACAAAGAATAAAATAAAAATATATAATGCCAATTTGATAAAACAGCATTAAAAGCCGCAATATATAAATTAGTAAGTAAAGAAAGTATTTAAGTGTGCATTCAAATATATCGTTATTCAATATGCAGTAGTCAAAAAAAATAATACCCATGAACAAAATTAAAAAGCGGGCCGGTAATGTACTTACCGGTCCCGCTCTTTTCGATTGCTAATCGGACTGTATCAAATAAACGCTATGAGAAAAACTATTTTTATTGATACACTCTTACATAATCTACTTCCAAAGTGCCGCCATTAACAGAAGCTGCTACCGGGCCACCAAAATTTCCACCCATTGCAAGATTAAGTATCAGAAAAAAATTATGATTGAAAGGAATAGCTGATGAATTTGGCACTTCATGAATGAGCAAGCCATCCACTAAAATTTTAATAGAACTTGCTGTCCATTCGGTAGAATAAATATGGAATTCGGAAGTAGCATTTTGTATTATTCTTGTATTGCCATTTGCATTGCCGCCAGAATGCCCGGGATAGTGCAGGGTGCCATATACTTTATTTTCTTCTCTACCTAAATGTTCCATTATATCTAACTCACCACAGGCAGGCCATCCTGCTGTAGTAATGTTGCTACCCAATGCCCAAGCTGCCGCCCAGGTTCCCACACCCGCAGGTACTTTAGCCCTTACCTCTACTTTGCCATATTTGAAATCAAATTTTCCCTGTGTTTTCAATCTTGCAGAGGTAAATGTGCTTCCGTTGTAATTTTCACGAATGGCTTTTATTTTTAAAAGTCCGCCTTCAACAATTACATTCTCTGCCCTATTGGTATAGTATTGCAATTCCTGGTTGCCCCATCCATCGGAACCATTTCCCAGGTCGTAGGTCCACCTGGAGCTATTAGGAGCTCCTGGCGCATCAAATTCATCACTCCAAATAAGCGACTGTGCAACATTTACAACAATATTGGTGCTGGCAGAAATACTTTGAGTGCCACTGTTTTTAGCTGTTACTTTAACGGTATAATTTCCCGAAGTAGGATAACGATACGAAATAGCTCCATTGATAGATGTTTGAAAAACACCGTTACCAAAGTCATACTCGTATCGGGTGGCATTTTGTGCAGTGGCAGTAAAACTTACATTACCGCTATTATCTGTTGCCACGGTAGCAGCAATTGTTAGGTTGCTGGGTGCCGTTGTTCCAGAAGGGCCGTCGCTGCCGCCTTTGCCGCAACTGTTGAAAAATGCCATTACCGGCATTAAAATATAAATAAGCATTGTTTTCATTTTTTTTATATTATGGAGTGTTTTTATTAATTGACCTTTGTTTACAAAATCAAAAAGATTAGCAGTTTGTTTTTTTTAATAATCGTTTTTTATTTTAAGGCTTTGGTTTCAACCTTTGATACCATGCATTGCCATCGGAGCCAATATTTCTTATAAACATTTGATCGTTGTTGATAGCAATAATTTCATAGATAACTCCTCCGGTACCAAAATTTATTATTCCATTACCAGGTACAGAGAATTGTATTTGGGTTGATTGAGCAGCAGTAGAGCCTGATGTGGCATTCATAAAGGTGAGCATTTTTGCACCACCGGCATTAATACCATAACATGCATCGCCGCCGCTTTGGCCATAAAATGCAGCCGAAGCGCCAATTGAAAACGACTGGCCCATATTATTAACCGTCATAGTTACCCGGTTTAAAGCATCTTTTGCAAAAGTTATTTCATCATCGTAAGCGCAAGCCTCTCTTGTATTGGGAGGAGCTTCGTACCATATTGGATAAAATCCTGCGGATGGACCCACGCCAAAATGCCCCATGGCATCTTTATCGGTTATCCATACCCGTGAACTTCCATTGCAGAGTGCTTGTAAAATATCATTAGGAATATTGAACAACACAAACACCGTAACAGTTTTGGTGATGGTTGATATTACACCGGCTGACNNGCCTGCAGTGCCTATTGCATTTACTGTAATGGTATAAGTGTTTATACCGGGAGTACGATACTTATGAGTAATATTTCCCGATGAAGTCATTAAAGAATCATTGTCGCCAAAATTTATTTTATAGGTGATGGCGTTTTCCGAAGATGCTGTAATGGCAACATTTCCTGTACCATTACCATTAGGATTCCCTGCATCTACTCCTTCAATTACAGCCTCTATCGCAAGATTAGTAGGTGTTTTAATATCTCCAAAAGAATACTCCTCTTTTTTACAACCAGCCAACAAGGCAACAGCAACAAGCATTAAAAATGCATTCAATTTTATGTTTTTAAGCATGATTAAAGTTTTAGTTAGTTAAGTTTAATATCATCAAACAAAAAAGTATAATTGGCAGAGCCATCACCCATGGCACCCAAATCAAAAATGAGTACAATTTTTTGGTAGCTGTTTGCGGTGTTGATAGTGGAATAATCGAACGTTAATTCTTCCCATGCATTGGCTACTGTAGTTAACACTTCTTTTTCGAAGCTGATGCCACCGTTGGTTTGGTTTTCAACTTTCAACAAAACTTTTGCTCCTACCCTTGGCGAAAACACTTTCATTTTAAACATATTTCCACTACCTGCAAAAGGAATAGGNNCTGAGCATTGGGAATAATTGTAACATCGCCACCATCAAAATTGGTCCAGTCATAGTTGATAACCGTTGACTCAAAATTTAAAGGCAATTCTACCGGCACAGAATTAACTAAGCGTATATCATCATATAGAAAAGTAAAATTAGGGG
>DEHT01000008.1:6001-6171 GCA_002352045.1 Chitinophagaceae bacterium UBA2793
CAAAATCAATGGCAGTACTCAAAGGAATAACACTACCGCCCCAAACCTGCCCGGCATTTTTAACCATACGCACCACTTTGCTACTGGTATTAATGCCTGATGATTGTGGATTATCTATCCTTGTAGAAACTCCGCCATCAAAGTTGTTGAAATTGTAAGTAAGCGTATTA
>DEHT01000067.1:0-49589 GCA_002352045.1 Chitinophagaceae bacterium UBA2793
TTGTTTAAAAACCACTTGCGAGCTACTTTAAGGCTTGGTATTATTTCTGCTATTTCAATACTGGGGTCTATTGTTTTTATTTTATTCCGCAATACCTGTGCAATAAAATGTTCATCTTCTATGATTACTGCTTTCATAAAATAGTTTATTAAGCTTCAATTAATGGAATGCGTATACTGTATGTTTCATTTTCTTCTTCTATAATTACAGGCTTTTTACTAAGATACTTATATAGTGATCTGAGGCTGGCCAATCCCTGTTTATTGGAGGTTTCAATCATTTTTTTCTTTTGTAAATTATTTTTAATTTCCAGGTACCCGTTATCTGTAGGTTGTATAGCAATAATGAGCGGTGTCTCAACATCCACAATATTATGCTTAAGAGCATTTTCTAAAAGATTTTGTAATGTAACGGGTACAATTTTTTTGTTCCAATATTGTTCAGGGATATTGATATGCACCTGTAGCCCCTGGCCAAACCTTGTTTTTTGCAGGTTAATATAAGTTTGTACAAAATCCATTTCTTCTTTAAGAGTTACCAGCTCACTATCCCGACTTTTTAATATATACCGGTATATTTTTGACATTTGCTCCAGAAAATTTCCTGCCATTTTCTGATCGGCCTCAATGAGGCCGGAAAGGGAACTAAGAGAATTGAATAAGAAATGCGGATTGAGTTGCTGCTTGAGGCTTTCATACATCACCATTGCTTTTTCTTTTTCCAGTAATTGTGCTTTACTGCGTAATTGCAGCAGGTTTTCTTTTTGTTGCGTGCGATACCGGTAAACAAAGTAGGCGGTGCCTAATAATACCATTCCAATAAGCATGCGAAACCATATAGTGTTGTAAAATACTGTGTCAATGTGTAGATTTAATATTGTTTCCGGCCCTGTCCATTGTTCTCTTTCTACTGATGCTTTTACCCTGAAGGTATATTTTCCGCCTGCAATATTTGTATAATCTGCAAAACGGTTCTTAGTGTACTTCCAATCAGCGTCTATGCCTTCCAGTTTGTACGCATACCAATTGCCTGCTGCGTTGTCAAAATTAATAGCAGCATAGCCAATGCTGAAAAAATTTTCGTCACTGCTTAACCGGATATTTTTCCCACTAATATCAACCAACTTTTTCCCGGCAATACTTAATGAGGTAAAATAGGGCGTGAGTGACAGAGATGTTTTTTTAAAATGATCTGGTGTAAAATTTATAAAACCATTTTGTGTAGGGAAAAGAACTTCTCCATTTTCTAAAACAGAGGCAGCATGTTCAGGGAATTCTGCGGAAGGCAATCCATCCTGGATACCAAATGAGGAAAAGTAATTTCTGCTGCTGTCGAGCATCATTAATCCGCTGCCAGTACCAATCCACAACCTGTTGTGATGATCAACATGCAAAGGCCCGATACTGTTGTTGATAAGGCCATTTGTTTGATTGTAATTTTTGATTGAAAAATTCTTTCCATCAATCATAGTTAAGCCGGTAAAACTGCTGGCCCATATATTGCCCTGTTTGTCTTCTTGTATATCTACAATCATATTGCCGGCAATGCTTTCTTTATTTTGCAAAGATGTTTGCCATTGAATATGTTTATTTAAAAGAGGATCATACATAGCCAGGCCTGCGCCATTAAATCCCAGCCAATATCTTCCTTTACTATCGTGGTAGAGTTTTCTTGTGCCTATGCCATTGTATTTATTAAGGCCAGGGAAATTTTTAACGCTGTGAAATTTTTTTTCTTTTACCTTGTAATAGTATAATCCATCTGCATCCCGGCTGGCAAACCAATAGTTGCCATTGCGGTCTTTGTCTGCCGAAAAATAAAATACTTCTGGAATACTATCTTTATTAGTAAAGAAAATCATCCTGTTTTCTTTTTGTTTGTACAGGTTGATACCCTTCCCTGTTGCGATCCATATATTATCATCTTCATCACATAGTAATCCCCTAATTGAATTAAAATATAGCAAGGGCTTTTTCCCCTCCCTGTTATTCCACTCCCGGTATTGATTGTTAGCAGGATTGTATCGCACTAGTCCGTCTATAGTGCCAAACCATAATTTTCCATCTTTATCCTGTACCGAAACCCTTGCTACACGACGGTTTCGTATGTCGGGTTCTTTATCAAAAACCGGTATAATGGTAAATATATTTTTTTGAGGGTTAAAATAATTCACCCCGTTATTGCCGCCAATCCAAATGGTTCCGTCGCTACTACAGCAGGCATTGCTATGAAGGTTGGTGGAAGTGGTCCATACTTGTAGGGGGTTGTGTAACAATTTTCCAAAGCGGTTATTGTTAGCATCATAATATAGGAGTCCGTTTAGTTGAGTGGTAATCCATATTTTTCCGGTATGATCTGTAAAGATTGAAGTAAAATTAGAAATGGTATTGTTGCCCGATTCAAGGTATTGATTGTAATAGTTTATACTGCCATGGGTAGGATTGTATTTTATCAGATGATTACTGTTTCGGGTTACTATCCAAAAATTATTATCCTTATCAATGGCTAATGCCTGGGCCAATTCATCTTTATTAAGAGGGATAGTACTCTTTGTTATTTGATGACTGTGGGTATTGAACTGATACAATCCTTTGGGTGTTGCCAGGTATAATTGCTGGTTATAAAATGTGGCACTGTATATATTCGATAGTAACAAAGAATCTTTTGTTTCGGAATAAAAGAATGCTTGTTGTTTATCGGGATAAAATTTTACGAGTCCTTTTGAAGTACATAAATAGATTGTATGCTTATTGATAGGAATTATTTGCCAAACCCAAATTCCTTCCATGGATTTTATCGGAATAAAATAATCTTGAATGCTGTCGTATCGTAACAAGCCCTTTTCGTGGCCAACCCAAAAGTTACCGGCACTGTCGGGCGACATTACTCTTATAAGAGAAGGTGGTAACGAAGTAGAATCGCCAGCAGTATAACTATAATTTTTTACGGAGTATCCGTCAAAGCGGTTCAGTCCGGCTCTGGTGGCAAGCCACATAAATCCCCTATTATCTTGTGCTATGGCCAATACACTTCCATCGTTTAAACCGTCGGCCACCGTTAGCTTTTTAAAAAAGAATTGATTTTGCTGTGCAACAATGTTTTTGCAGCAAGTGAATATTAATAGTAAAATAAAAGGCCATTTCATATGTTCATTTTTTGTACGTCCGACTTTGACGGAAATTTTTTTATATGGAATTCGCCTATAAATATTACAATTGATCCCGACTTTTGTCGGGATGGCTCATTTCATTGAATCAAATTTATCATTCCCCTGCCGATTTGAAAATAAATATTACCGAGCCTGCAATTTCTTTTATGAAGCGTTGCTAATAGTCAATGAACCGTATAATAGATAGGATGCAATTAAAATCTAATGAAATGCATAGCTGATAAACTTTTACGCTTTATCTCCTTTTTATTACAGTTGATATAATTAATTATACGCTACCGGAGTATAAATTTCTACGGGCCTGCTATCATTTTCAATTTTGTACTATCAATCATTCATCAAAAATTGAAATTTATTATGAAACAATTTTTCATTTCACTCGTACTAATGCTTTATACGGTTATAACAGTACAGGCACAGGTGCCGGATATATTCAATTACCAGGGCGTGGCCCGTAATGCGGCCGGGGTGGCTTATGCGAATAAAGATATTCTTGTAAAAGTAAATATCAGGAATGTGAACTCCGGCGGCCCGGTTATTTTTTCGGAAACAAGAGCCGTAACCACCAATAGTTTTGGTTTGTTTAACCTGCCAATCGGTGGCTTTGGAGGTACAAATGTAACAGGGGCAATTTCCACTATAGACTGGCACGATAACAAGAAATACCTGGAAACGGAGATTAGTATCGATGGTGAGCCATTTACCTCATTGGGTATTTCGCAAATACTGAGTGCGCCTTATGCATTTTCGAGCAGTATTGCCAAGAGCCTTGTTCTGCCATTTTCTAAAACAGTTAATAGCAATAATCCTTGGGGATTATTAAATATTCAGAATGATAATACCCACATTACTACCATTGCTATTAATGGGGTGTCTGTGGGAGGCAAGGGCATTTCAGGAAGATCGGAAACCGGATATGGAGTACAGGGTACTGCTGCTGATGGTGTTGGTGTATATGCTACGGCATCCACAGCTACTGGTAAAGCGATTTATGCCCGCAATTTTACCGGAGAAATGGCCCTTGAAATAGACGGTAAATTAAAAATAGCGGGAGGGAATACCAATCCCGGTACAGGTAAAATACTTACCAGCGATGGACAAGGCAATGCTACCTGGCAGGAAAATACAAAAATTGCCTTCAGGGCATCCGGCTTAAATGGAAATGTAACACAGTCTATACTCCCTTACACAGCCACTAAAATAAACTTCTTTGAAGATGCCAGGTACAATATCGGATCTGCTTACAATGCTTCTACCTCAACTTTTGTAGTACCTGTTACAGGTATCTATCATCTGAATGCACAGGTAGCCTGGCTAAACAATGAGTTGGGCGGGCAAATGAGGTTAAAATTATTGAGAGCGGGAAATTATAGTGATCTCGCTTTTACAAGCCTGATTAAAACAGGAGGGTCTGCATTGGAGCATTCGCTTGCAGTAGATATAAGGCTACAGCAAGGCGACCAGGTATGGGTAGAAGTATTCCAGGATCTTGGTACTCCACGACATATTATGACAGATGGATTCAGAACCTGGTTTGCAGGCCATTTAATAGTAAGAGATTAATCACATAATTATTAAAATAAAAAAATAATGAAACAATTTATTCTTAACCTGTTTCTTTCAATTTGTTTGTATTCTGTTGCATTTGCACAAGCACCATCTGTTTTCAACTACCAGGGTATAGCTCGTAATGCAGCAGGTGTTCCTTATGCCAATCAATCTATTAATGTAAAAATTTCTGTACGTTCTGGTGTGCCTGCCGGTGCCTTGGAATACAGCGAAACAAGAGGAGTACTTACCAATGCTTTTGGTTTATTTAATTTACAAATTGGTAGTTCCGGTGCTACTATTAATTATGGTAGCTTTACTAATATTAACTGGCAATCGGGTGCAAAATTTTTGCAAACAGAAATCAGCGTTAATGGACAGGCGTTTGCAGAAATTGGTACCACGCAAATAATGAGTGTTCCTTATGCATTGCATAGCAGAGAAGCAAAAGAACTGGTGCTTCCGTTTTCTAAAACCATTGCTGCTGTTGGCGATATGCTGCAAATAAACAATACAGATTTTAATGTAACCTCATCTGCTATAAAAGCAACAATTGGAGCAGGCCGGGCATTTTCCGGAGTGGCAACCACCGGCGTAGGCGGACATTTTCTATCCACCGATGGGGATGCGCTCTATGCTTACTCAGCTAATAAAATGGGGTTGAGAGCAATAAGTAATTCTACAACCGGTTATGGGGTTTTTGCTTCTAATATTAATAGTGGATATGCATTGGGCGTAAGTGGTAACCTCCGCATATTTGGTGGCAACACCAACCCTGGTGCCGGCAAAGTGCTTACCAGTGATGCAAACGGAAATGCTACCTGGCAGCCTATTGCATCTTCTGTTGCTCCTATTGGTTATGTGGTTAACAATCCTGCACAGGGTGGCCTGCAAAATATGCCCAACGATGTGCGGTATAAAATGCATGCCGCTAATGAAGATTACGATGGAAGTAATAACTACAATATGCCCAGCCAAAGTCCATCCAGTACATTTACCGCTACTGTGGCAGGGATGCACAGGTTTCAGGCAAAGCTGCAAATTAATTCTGCCAACAATACCCTTTTGAATAGTGCTTATATATACCTGGTAGTTCAAAGAGGTGCTGTAAAAACCGATATAGAGGGTACCTATTTAGCAGAAAGTCAAAGATATGCTGTATTGGAGGTAGATCATTCGGTGAATTTAAACCCGGGAGACAGGGTATGGGTAGAAGTACTGTCTCGTACTGAAAATGGAACTAATCCTATTGTTACCAAACTGTACATGAGCGGCTATCGTATAAAATAATGTAGAAACTAATAAACTCATTTTATGAAAATAATTTTAATAATGGCCTGCATTTTTACCATCTCATTTAAATGTAGCAGCCAAATGATAACACCCTCTGTTTTGAATAGTGGGGGAATTTCGGGAACGGTTAACTCTATTCATTTTGATTTTAACCTGGGAGAAACTTTTAGTAGTACTATTGAGAATGGTAATATAGTTACTCAAGGGTTATTACAACCAATATTTTCTGCTCAGGGACCTCTGCCCGTTGTAGGGTTGCAGTTTAATGCACAGCGATCGGCAAACAGCATTGTAGAATTAAAGTGGACTACGCAACAGGAAATAAACAATGCGGCATTTTATATTGAAAGAAAAAAAGATAATGAAGGGGACTTTACAACTATAGCCATGGTTGCGTCTAAAGCGATGAATGGAAATTCGTCGCTCCCATTAAACTATTTGTATACCGATAATAACAATCATACAGGTAATTCATTGTATCGTCTGCGCCAGAAAGATATAGATGGTAAAGAAGCTTTCTCTGATATAAAATTGGTGAATGGCATAAGTAGTGTATTAGCAAGTTTAAAGGTATGGCCGGTGCCGGCTATTGATAAAGTGAATGTACAAGTTAAAGGTATTAATGCAGCACAAACACTTTTGGTACTGGATATGCAAGGTAGGGTAGTTAAAAAATATATGGTGAACAATGATCAAACCATTGTGCTCACCGGATTGGTAAAAGGTATGTATGTTTTACGGTTAAATATAGGTTTGTCTTCTGTTGCAGAAAAGATAGTGATGCAATAGCTGGTGTTGAAAAAAATGGCCGTTTCATTTTTATGAAATGGCCATTTACATTTATTGGTTGGCTGTAAGAAAAGTTCCATACTCATTTATTGTTAGCCGATGCCCAACTCCACACTTTAATGCAAAATTATTTTTTTGATGCCCTACCGGAAAATCAAAACAAACAGGGTAGTTGAATTCTTTTATTTTATCGCTTACAATTTCTCCGATAGAAAAACCAAATTCATCGCCGGTGTCATCCTGCTTTAAACGAAAGCCGCCAACAATAAGGCCTGCCAATTTTGATAATTTACCGGAGCGTTTCAGGTTCCAAAACATGCGATCGATACTGTACAATTTTTCCATGGTATCTTCTACAAATAAAATTTTTCCATCTGTATTTAAATCGCTGTTGCTGGCCGAGAGGCTTTCAATGGTTTTTAAATTTCCGCCTACTAAAATTCCCTGCGATTGTCCGGGTTTGTTAAACGCATTTGGCAATGCGGTATAACTCATTTGTTTGCCTTTTAAACAATCGGCAATGCTTTGGATGGTTTCAATTTGAATGGGTTCGGCTTTTGCCCAATCATCGGGAAAGCTGTTGCACATTTTTGAGTGGATACTGGCAATGCCAAAATTGTTTTGAATATGGCTATGCAATACCGTTATGTCGCTAAAGCCAATTACCCATTTTGGATTGCTTTTAAATTTCGTAAAATCGAGTTGGTCAATAATTCTTACAAGGCCATATCCGCCACGGGCACAAAGGATGGCTTTTACGTTGGGATCATCCAACATTTGCTGCAGATCGTTTTTTCTTTCTTCATCGGTTCCGCCAAAGGTAAATGCCCGTTTGCCAATGGTATCGCCCATTTTTATTTTAAAACCCCATTCCTGTATTTTTCCAAATGCCGATTGTATTTCGGAAATAGTAATGTAACCGGCAGGGCTTGTAATGCCGATGGTATCGCCTTTTTTTAGATATGGAGGTATATTGGTACTTCTTTGGGTTTGTGCCAATTCAAAAGAAAGGGAGCCGGCCGCTAAGGTTGCCACACCAAAGGAAGAAAGAAAATGTTTTCGTTTCATGGAATGAATTTACTCAAATTTCGGTATTGGCTGTTCATTGGTTATTTTTGCCGAAATATTTGTTGCTTTACTACATATTGTATAGGGTGCCTAAAGAAATTGCTGCATATTGATTTGCAGCACAAGTGAGTGACACAACGATGTTAAATAGTAGTGCAACAGCTTAGTACAAAATAAAAAAATGACAAACCCAAAAAGATATTTAATTACTTCTGCCCTGCCTTATGCCAACGGGCCTAAGCATATTGGCCACTTGGCTGGTGCGTATTTACCGGCAGATATTTATGTACGTTACTTGCGTGCACAAAAAAAAGATGTAGTATATGTATGCGGCAGCGATGAACATGGCGCCGCCATTACCATACAGGCCATGAAAGAAAATACTACGCCGAGGGCAATTGTAGATAAGTATCATGCAATGCTCAAAAGCAATATGGCCGACCTGGGTATTAGTTTCGATATTTATCATCGTACCAGCGAACCTATACATCATGAAACGGCACAGGAATTTTTTACGGCACTCAACAATGCCGGTGAACTGGAACAAAAAGAAACCGAACAATACTATGATGAAGAAGCCAAAACTTTTTTGGCAGACCGTTATATTGTAGGAACCTGCCCGGTTTGTAGCAATGAAAATGCCTACGGCGACCAGTGCGAAAAATGCGGTACCTCTTTAAGCCCGGAGCAATTGATAAATCCAAGAAGTACGTTGAGTGGAAATGCGCCCATTAGAAAATCAACCACACATTGGTATTTGCCTTTAAATAAGCATGAAGATTTTTTGCGTGAATGGATTTTAAAGGAGCATAAAGACGATTGGAAAACCAATGTGCTTGGCCAATGCAAAGGCTGGATAGAAGCGGGTTTGCAGCCAAGAGCTGTTACAAGAGATTTGGATTGGGGTGTTGCCTTGCCGCCGGCTTTAGCCGGCGGACAAGGCAAAGTCCTTTATGTATGGTTTGATGCACCCATTGGTTACATAAGTGCAACCAAACAATGGGCCATTGATAATGATAAAGATTGGAAACCTTATTGGCAGGATAAGGATACCAAACTGGTACATTTTATTGGTAAGGACAATATTGTTTTTCACTGCATTATTTTTCCGGTGATGCTGAAACTGCATGGCAATATTTTGCCCGACAATGTTCCCAGCAATGAGTTTATGAATTTGGAAGGCGACAAGATGAGTACGAGCCGTGGATGGAGTATTGAAATGGAAGATTATATCAACGATTTTGTGAAAAAAGAAAATGGCGGCGGACAAATGGTGGATGCTTTGCGTTATTATCTTACCAATATAGCTCCCGAAACGAAGGATAGCGAGTTTACCTGGAAAGGTTTTCAGGAAGCAGTGAATAGCGACATGGTAGGTAAGTTTGGCAATTTTGTAAACCGCACTTTTGTGCTGATGCATAAATTATGCAATGGAAAAGTGCCGGCTTTTCACAACGAGTTGAAAGATGCAGAAGATGATGCTATGATTGCTGCTATTGCCAATGCAAAAAAAGCGGTTGAAGATGCTATTGAGGGCTACCGTTTTAGAGATGCATTGTTTGAAGTAATTATGCTGAGCGATGCTGCCAATAAATACATGCAGAAAAAAGAGCCCTGGATTGTGGCCAAGCAAACAGGTGAGGATGGGAAACCTACTGCCGATGCACAAAAACTAATTGACAATTGCCTGCATATTTGTTTGCAAACTACAGCCAACCTTGCAATATTGATTAACCCTTTTTTACCCTTTGCAGCAAAAAAAATGTGCTACATGATGAAGGTGGTAGAAAAAATGCTGGATTGGGAAAATGCCGGAAAAATGAATCTGCTAAGTGTGGGTTATAGTTTGCGTGCACCCGAATTGCTCTTTAGAAAAATTGAAGATGCAGAAGTGGAAGAACAAATTCAAAAGCTAAAAGTAAAAAGTGAAGCATTAAAGCAACCTGAAGTTGCTAAGGAAACCGAGAAAAAAGAATCTTCGCAAAATCCCTCTTCAGGGGGCGGGGAGGCTAAAGCCGAAATACAATTTGATGATTTTGCAAAAATAGATTTGAAAGTAGGCACCATTGTTTCTGCCGAAAAAGTGGAGAAGGCCGATAAATTATTGAAACTCCAGGTTGACCTGGGCTTTGAAACAAGAACCATTGTTAGCGGTATTGCTCTACATTTTGAACCGGCAGCAATTGTTGGCAAACAGGTAACCGTAGTTACCAATTTAGCTCCACGTAAAATGCGTGGCATCGAAAGCAATGGAATGATTTTAATGGCCGAAGATGCCGACGGTAAACTAAAATTTGTAAACCCCGATGATGCAGTACAGAATGGAAGTGGTGTGAGTTAAAAAAAACTACTGATTAAAGTGTAGCGCAATCCGAAAGTTACCAGCAATATTATTGGACACCGTACATAGACAAATAACAGAAGACAGAATATGACTTTTGAGGAATTTAAAAATTGGTTAGACAAAGCGACAACGGAAGAAGTTGTTAAAGCCACTTATGCAACCTATTTCAAAATAAAATACAACACTTCACATCATCACGACCTTTACACACCACAGGTATTTTTTGAGTTTAAAGCTGACAAAAACCTCAAAAACTTAAAAGCACTTGCGACTGTATTGGCTCAATCGCTTTACTACATAAGGCGACTTAAATATGTTGAAGTTGAGAAAGCAATCCCGTTTTTCATTTGCCTTGCCGACAAAAACGAAGCTACTTTAACAGAAACCCATAAATGGACAACTTATTACACCAATGACGCTTACGAATGGGAACGTCCAGCAAGCAAACCCGACCCAATGCTTGTTGACCATTTGGTAAAAGAACCCGAAACAGGAAAGCTTCACGTTTATTCTGTTACCAAAAAGCAAGAACAAGAAGCATTTAAGAAAAACCTTGACAACGCTTTAAATCCTCAAATGATTTTGGATTTTGGCGACAAGAAAGTAATCAACGAAGAAAATTTTGAAGCCGTTTTTGAGCATTGGAAAACTGTAATTGGACCTTACATTGTAAACGGCTACAAGCCATCTTTTTATTTCCTTGCCAACATTCAACGTGAAAAAGTAATTATTGACAAAGACAATAGCCGTGTAGTTTTTACATTTGAAGACAAGAACTCAAAAACGCAAAAAGTCCTGATGAAGGACTACAATTATTTTTGGAGTGTTTACGACTATGTAGAAAATGCAGAAACCATAAACGGTATTCACGCCAAACTTGACAGACTAACAGACGAAAGCCAAAGAAGATTTGAAGGCGAATTTTACACGCCTTTACGTTTCGGCCAAAAAGCCGTTCACTATTGGAACGAAGTGCTTGGAAAAAATTGGTATAAATCAGGCAAGTATAGAATTTGGGATATGGCTGCCGGAACCGGCAACCTTGAATATCACTTGCCTGCCGAAGCCTATAAGTATTTGTATATGTCCACGCTTCACGGAAGCGAAGCCGACCATTTGAAAAAGGTATTTCCAAATGCAACCTGTTTTCAATACGACTACTTGAACGATGATGTTGAATATGTTTTCAATAAAGGGAATTTGCCATTTGAACCAAATTGGAAACTTCCCAAAAAATTAAGAGACGAGTTGGCCGACCCAACAATTACTTGGATAGTTTACATCAATCCGCCATTTGCAACAGCACAAGTTGGTGGAGCAAAAGGCGACAGCAAAAAAGGTGTTAGCAAAACTAAAGTTGAGCTTGCAATGGATAACGTAGATGCAGGGCACGCCAAACGAGAACTGTTTGCACAGTTTATGTTTCGCATTGTTCACGAACTTCCTAAAAACACTTATTTGGGAATGTTCTCAAAATTGAAATACTTAAATGCACCTGACAGCATTGAATACAGAGACAAACATTTCAATTTCAAATACGAGAAAGGATTTTTGTTTAAATCAACCACCTTTCACGGAGTAAAAGGGAAATATCCAATTGGATTTTTGATTTGGAATTTATCAAAACCGAGTGAAAAGAAGTCTGTAAAAATAGATATTGCCAATGAAGATGCTCAAACTATTGGCGTAAAGCATTTACAACTAATTGCAAAAAAAGATGTTCTCAACAATTGGTTTTCACGACCACAAAATTCAAATGACTACATTTTGCCACCATTGAGCAATGGTATAACCGTTAAAAATGACAACACCGATACAAGACACAGAGCAAGACCTGACTTTCTTGCTTCAATTTGCAGTAAGGGCAACGACTTTCAAAACAATAACTACGTCTCAATACTTGCTTCGCCAAGTGTAAGTGCAGGAGCATTTACAGTAAACAATGAAAACTTTGAAAAATCCCTGACACTTCACGCAGTCAGAAAAATTCCGAAGCAAACTTGGCTCAATGACCGAAATCAATTTTTAATACCTCATACAGAACCGACTAAGGAATTTTTAAACGATTGTATTGTTTGGAGTTTGTTTGCTTCATCCAACGAAACAACGGCTTTAAAGAATGTTCAATATTTAGGTAACACATACCAAATAACAAATAACTTCTACCCATTCCGATTGGAAGAAATCAAATATTGGGAAATCAAAGACCCTGATTTTAAACTTCAAATCGTTAACGACCAAAACCGCTTTGTTGCGGATTGGCTTTCAAAAAATGACTTGTCGGACGAAGCAAAACAAGTGATTGAAAAAGCCAAAACAGTTTACAAACTCTTTTATGCAAACCTTAACCAAATGGCAACCAACAAATGGAAAATTGAAACTTGGGACGCAGGTTGGTATCAAATAAGACGGTGCTTGACTGAACACAATTTGGCGACAGATGAAATAAAAGAATTGAGTAAGGCAAACGAACAATTGGCAAACAAGATTTTACCACAAATAGAAGAGTTCGGCTTCTTGGACAAAGACGAAGTGTATGACGAAATATAAAGAAATACTGCTGGTAACAACTGCTTGGAGTAATAGAGGGTGAAGCGTTTCGTTTGACTGTTTTCTGGTAGGTTCAAGTGCAGCTCTTCGATTAAATTTTTGTGCTAAAATTCAGCCACTACGCTAAGCCGCAAACCGGTTTGCGCTATTTATTTTTATACTGCTCATAAGCAGTTTGCAAAAATGCTTTTAATTCATTGGCAAGCTTAAGGATGGCGGTATCTTTTGAGGGCCAAAGGTTGTACTTTTTTTCTTTGTCGGTTTTATATTGATAGCAGTACAAAATTTCTCCATTATCGGCATTAATGCCCAATGCATATTGGCTGTTGATTGCCTGGTAAACCGCTTCATTTTTTTTAGTAAACACCGTACGGTTTGGAAAAAGCCGGGCATCGGTTAATGAATTGCCATAACTAATGATGCTATCCTTTATTCCGGCATAAGCCATCACGGTATTCATAATGTCAAACTGGCTTACATAATTGCTCTGCATTTCTTTTTTATTCGCCGAAGGCTCATACACAATAATTGGAATTCTAAAACTATTGATGCCATCTTCGTCATGTGCATTGCTGGGACTTGCCCAGTGGTCCGAACAAAAAATAAAAACCGTATTTGAAAACCAGGGTTGGCTTTTAATTTTTTCAAAAAAATTGGCAAGACATTCATCATAATACATCATGCTTTTATGCGGAGCAGGAATGTTGAGTGCTGCTGTTTTCTTTTTAAAATATTCCGGTAAATCATTGGGGTAATGGGTTGAAATATTATAGAAGCATTGAAAGAAGGGTTGCTTTGTTTGTTGCATTTGTTGTTGCATTTGTTGTTGCATGTATCCGAGCATATATTCATCGTGCAAACCCATGGTATGCTTTTCTAATTGTTTATACCCTTTTACTTTTTCCATGCTATTGTACTGCTGAAATCCAAGCCAGTTGGCACATTTGGCAAAGCCAAAATCGTCGTAATTATCACCCACATAAAAAGAGGAACTATATCCTTTAGCAGCCAATTTTTTTCCAATGGATGTTTTGGTTAAGCCGGTATAATGTGAATGGTATAATGGAATATCAATAATGGTAGGTAAGCCGGAAAGCATGGCCACAATGCCTTTGTTGGAGGTATAGGAAAAGCTAAATGCGTTGTTGTAAAAAGTAGAATGCTGCAAAAGGGAATCAAAGAAAGGGAGCGAAGGTTTCAAAGAGTTTGCAGTGTCGAAAAATTCAAAAGGCACACTCTCCATAATAAACAATACAATATTTTTTGGCGTATCGGCAACATGGGTTGGTTGCTTGTAAATAGAAAAGTATTGTTGTTGCGCTTGTTGGGTCATAAACAAATGAGCCGGAAGTTTATACTCTCTATTTCTGTATAAAGAATAAAAAAAAGTATGAAACGAATTTTGTGTTAGAGGAAGTTGTTCGGCTTGTACATTTACCAATGCGGCGGTAGGTAGCAACCTTTTTCCCCTGTTGAAAAATAAACTGGCAATTATTACAACAGATAAAGCAAGTGTAAATAATGGTTTGTAGCTGCTCAATTTTTTTAAAACACTATTGCCGCTTTTTAAAAAATATTTTGAAGTAAAGAAAATGAACAAGACCATTCCTGCAATCAGCATCAAGACCATTACTTTGCCGTAAGAAAATGGATTTCTTAAAACATATAAGAGGTCATTATCGGCTCTTTGGCGATGAAAAGGAAAGTAAAAAATATCCACACAGTTCAAAAAAAACAGGGCTACAATTAATATAACAGATATCCATAGTAAAAACTGTTGCAAGGGTTTCAGCAGCGTAGCTATCAACATGGGTAAAGCTACCATGCACGCCATAACTGCATCGTAATAAATTGACCATGCTACAACCTTAGAAGCCATAGCAAATGGTTGGTTGCCCCAATCACCAAAGAAGGAATAGTTATAAATTAAAAATATTGTTTTTACTAAGCACAGTAAAATGAGTAGCTTTAATAAAAAAAGTAAAGCAGGTTTTTCTTTGGTAAGTGCCTGTTTTATATTGGCCAAAATTTTTCTTTTTAATGAAGAAGGGTTTTCTTACAAACAAATATACAATCTCTGTTATCATTCTGTTGGCAGTGTTGGCTACCGATGTGTTATTGCATCAGGGGATGAGCCGGGTAATTTTGCCGGAGTCTTTTACCGATAAACGCTCACCCATCACCCAATTACCTGCTTGCAAAAATCAATTGATTGTAAAAGGAAAGAAGTGGATAAAGGCAGTCAACAATCTTCAACTGGCTGCAAACATTGATTCATCCTGCAAAGGATTTGAAACCGATGTTTACTTTGATACTGCTAAAAATACTTTTTTTGTTTACCACGATTCTTCTGTCATAAGCAGTTTGGATATTGATAGGTTATTTGAATCAATATTTAAAAAAGGAGTAAACGCTTCGGTGTGGTTAGATTTTAAAAACCTTAGTACCCAAAATTCAAAACAAGCACTTGAAAAACTAATTTCGTTGAGGGATACATTTGCTTTACATAATAAAATAATTGTAGAGTCGCCCAATATTCAATTGTTAACCGGCTTTTGCGATAGTAATTTTTATACATCCTATTACACCCCATTTTTTAATCCCTACCGGGAAGCTGAAGACAGACTTGTGGAGAGAATTGATAGTATTGCCGGATTATTAAAACGCTATCCTGTATCTGCTCTTTCGGGTTATTATTTTCAAGTACCTTTTTTGTTGAAGTTTTTTCCTGGGTTTCCGGTTTTAACCTGGAGCGATAATACTCAAATTAGTTTAGTAGGTAATATTTATAAATACCAATTGGAGAACCAAAAAAATATTGCCATAGTGCTTTATCCATACTCACAGTAACTTGCCTTTTCCAATTAATATGAACAGTTTTTTATTAACCTGTATTTTTATTTTACCGATAATTTAAAAATCCTAACTTCGGTTTTTAAAAATAGTTGTTTAACTAACTAATTTTCAAATATGTCAAAAAGAACCATAAAGAAAGTAGCCGTTTTAGGTAGTGGAGTAATGGGCAGCCGTATTGCCTGCCATTTTGCAGGCATAGGTTTACAGGTTTTATTGCTCGATATTCAACCCAAAGATTTACCTGCCGATGCAAAGCCGGCAGATAAAAATAAAATTGTAAACGATGCATTGGCAGCAGCCATAAAATCGAATCCATCGCCGGTTTACGATAGCAATGTGGTTAAAAGAATTACTACCGGAAATTTTACCGACAATATGAAAGATATTGCTACTGCCGATTGGGTAATTGAAGTGGTGGTGGAAAGGTTAGACATTAAACAATCTATTTTTACCGAGGTAGAAAAATACCGTAAGCCCGGTACTTTAATTACTTCCAATACTTCGGGCATTCCCATTCACTTAATGGCCGAAGGCAGAAGCGAAGATTTTAAACAACATTTTTGCGGCACACACTTTTTCAATCCGCCAAGATATTTGCGTTTGTTAGAAATAATTCCAACGCCATTTACTAATCCTGATGTTGTTGATTTTTTAATGAGCTATGGCGACCTCTACCTGGGAAAAACTACGGTACTGGCAAAAGACACACCGGCATTTATTGCCAACCGAATTGGTGTTTTCAGTATGATGGCCATAATGAAAATAATGGACGAATTACAGTTAGGCATAGACGAAGTAGAAGCATTAACCGGCCCGGTAATTGGCAGGCCCAAATCGGCCACTTTTAGAACCGCCGATGTAGTGGGTTTAGATACTTTGATTAAAGTGGCCAAGGGTGTGGCCGATAATTGTCCTAATGATGAAGCAAGAGCAGTATTCAATATACCTGCCTGGTTAAACAAAATGGAAGAAAACAAATGGTTGGGTGATAAAACCGGCCAGGGATTTTTTAAGAAAGTAAAAGAGGCAGATGGCAAGTCGGATATACAAGTGCTTAACCTTCAAACACTGGAGTACGAGCCTCGCAAGAAACCAAAATTTGCAACGCTTGAAACTGCTAAACCAATTGAAGATTTACCGTCAAGAATAAAAGCTTTAAGTGCCGGAACCGACAAGGCAGGTGATTTTTACAGAAAGTTTCACTATGCTTTGTTCTCTTACATTTCGCACCGCATTCCCGAAATAAGTGATGAAGTGTATAGAGTAGATGACGCCATGATGGCCGGTTTTGGTTGGGAAATTGGCGCTTTTGAAAGTTGGGATGCACTGGGTGTAGCCAAAACAACCGAAGCCATGAAAGCCGCAGGCCATGCAGTGGCTCCATGGATTGATGAAATGATTGCAGCAGGAGTAAAGAGTTTTTATAAAGTTGAAAATGGCAAACGATATTATTACGATGTTGCCAGCAAGGCTTATAAAGTAATGCCGGGTGGCGAAGCATTTATAGTAATGAAAAACTTTGCCAACCAAACGGTTTGGAAAAACAGTGCCTGCCGCACTTATCATTTAGGCGATGATGTGCTGGGCCTTGAATGGTACACTAAAATGGGAAGCATTGGTGGCGAAGTGTTGGAAGGAATTCAAAAATCAATTGCTTTAGCCGAAGAAAAATATAAAGGATTGGTGATTGCCAACGAAGGAGCCAACTTTAGCGCCGGTGCCAATGTAGCCATGATTTTTATGCTGGCCATTGACCAGGATTACGATGAAATAGATATGGCCATTCGCATGTTTCAAAATACCATGATGCGTGCAAGATATTCCTCCATACCTGTAGTGGTGGCGCCGCATGGATTGGCATTAGGTGGTGCTTGCGAATTGAGTTTACATGCCGATAAAGTAATTGCGGCAGCAGAAACTTATACCGGTTTGGTAGAAGTAGGCATCGGAGTTATTCCAGGTGGCGGCGGTACCAAAGAATTTGTATTGCGTGCGGCAGATGAAATGCATCCAGGTGAGCCGGAAACCATCACTTTGCAAAACAGGTTTTTAACTATTGCTACTGCCAAAGTAGCCACATCTGCTCAAGAAGCTTATGGATTGGGTATGTACAGAAAAGGGAATGATGTGGTAAGTGTAAATATTGGTCGCCGTATTGCCGAAGCAAAACAAGCGGTGATTGATTTGTACGATGATGGTTATGTAATGCCGGTTCAACGAAATGATATTAAAGTATTAGGTCGCTCGGCACTGGGTGCCATGCATGCAGGTATCAATGGAATGTGGCGTGGAAAATATGCTACCGACCATGATGTAACCGTTGCAAAAAAATTAGCGTACGTAATGTGCGGCGGCGATTTGAGCGAGCAAACTCCGGTGAGCGAACAATATTTACTCGACCTCGAAAGAGAAGCATTCCTTAGCTTATGTGCCGAAAAGAAAACATTGGAAAGGATACAAGCTGTTTTGAAAACGGGTAAACCATTGAGAAATTAACCAACAGTGTTTATAAAAATAATAGCCTTCGAAATTTCGAAGGCTATTTCTTTTTAATTTAAAACAACGTGTAATTTAGATTTTGTTCAGTTCTTGCCATACAAATTCTTCTATTTCGTCGAATAAGGTTCTTTCTCTTTTTTTACCTTGAGTTTCTTCTTCATATTTGTCGGTAAGCCTAATAGCCAATTGATACAATTCTTCGGTAGCCGACTTATCAATTAATTCCGAAAAAGGTTTGGGCGTTTTACCTTCTTCGAGATTGCGGATATATACTAATACTTCTACAACTTCAAAATGAGTTTTTTGCCAGGAAGAAAACCCATTTGGGAAATGATGGTTATCCATAAGAATAATTTTTACAAGATGGTTAAATAATCAATGTTTATAAAAATATTTTCTTTTCCTCAATTAGAAAAATCAAATATGAACTATGGATAAGTTTTTAAATATTTATTCTACATTTAAAACACATTATAAATACAAATATGGGTGTCGCAGAAATAAATGAAAAAGAAATGCTATTGTTTATAAAAGCGCATATTGTGTTATATGGCGATGCGGCTAACAAAGCGTTGGCGCAATTGGTAGCCAATGAAATTGAAACTTACTGGAGCGAGCCCAAAGCAACCGTTACAATTAAAGGGCAGCAATTGTTGGTACAGTTTAAAATTACTGCCGAATACAAATCTTCCCTTCAACCCGAAGAAGTATTTGCAAATACTAATCCATTGTTCAATTATTTTAGGGTTGAAGAATATAGTGTGATTGATATTTCTTTCGTTGATGGGTTGGGCTGCAATACCGGCTATTTTAAGCTGTTGAATTTAAGCAATGGCTCTACCACTGCTGCACATGAGTTTGGCCACACACTTGGTTTAGAGCATCCCGAAAATTTGAATATCATTGGTGAAGGCGTGCCGGGGATAATGTATCCGAGAGGCACTTTAGTGGATCCTGAATTTCAATACGACCCTGCTAAACTACCCGGCGAAGTTGGCGGCACTATGAACCCAGCATGTAGAAAAGTTAAACAAAAAGATATTGATGATTTGCTTTTGCACAAATTAGCATTCAACGAACAAGGCACAGCCATTGTTGGAGAATTTAGTTCTATATGGCACAATAAACATTAATTTTCCCTTTTAAATATTCAATCTTCTTTCACATTTTCAAATGAATTATATTGTATCCTTAATACTATTTTATGACGATTCTTTCTGTTGATAAACTTGCTAAAAATTATGGAGCCATCAAGGCTTTAAAAGAGGTGAGTTTTTCTGTTCCAAAAGGAGCAGTGTTTGGAATACTAGGGCCTAACGGTAGCGGAAAAACTACATTACTGGGTATTGTTATGAGTATTTTAAAAGCATCGGGCGGCACTTACAAATTATTTAACGAAGAACCCACAGACGAGCATCGGAAAAAAATAGGAACGTTGCTTGAAACGCCCAACTTCTATCATTATTTATCCGCCGTTCAAAATTTAAAAATCACAGCCGCTATAAAGGGCAGGGGCGAAGAAGATATTGAGCGGGTTTTGCAAATGGTGAATCTTTTGCAAAGAAAAAATTCTGCTTTTAGCACTTATTCATTAGGTATGAAACAAAGGTTGGCTATAGCTGCAGCATTATTGGGCAATCCCGATGTGTTGGTATTTGATGAACCCACCAATGGACTCGATCCGGTGGGCATTGCAGAAATAAGAACTTTAATTAAAGAGCTTGCTCAACAGGGCAAAACCATTATTATGGCCAGCCACTTGTTGGATGAAGTGGAAAAAGTTTGCTCCCATGTGGCCATATTAAAGCAGGGAAATTTAGTGGCCTCGGGGCATGTGGATGAAATTTTTGTTCACGACGATATAGTAGAAATTTCGGCATCAGATATGATCGGCTTACAATCGGCTGCCAATAATCTTCCAGGTCTCTTAAAAATATCGCCTATAGACGGCAAATTACAGTTGTTTTTCCCAATGGGCACAGCCAACCTGGAGCAAATTAACAGCCATTGTTTCAGTAACGGCATTGTATTAAATCATTTGCAGGTAAAACGTAAAAGCCTCGAAAGCAAATTTTTTGAGCTCACCAATTCTTAATTTTCATTTTTTATTTATATGCAACAACTATTACGAACAGAGTGGCTAAAGATGAAGGATTATGCCGCATTTAAAATTTTAGGAATTCTTTTTTTAGCCGGCGTTCTTTTAAGTAACTATATAGGATGGAAAAGTGTGCAAAGCTTTAATGATAATGTTTCTACACCGGGCATTTCATCTGTATTTAGACCATACGCTTTCGATTATACCTGGCAATCTACCAGTTGGGTTTCGGGGTTACTACTCATAATTCCGGCAATGCTCATCATCATTTTAGTTACCAATGAATTTTCTTTTAAAACCAATCGTCAAAACATAATTGACGGCTGGAGCCGGGCACAGTTTATAAATGTGAAAATTGTAATTGCTGCAATTTTTGCCCTTATCTCAACTGTAATGGTTATCATCACTGCTTTACTTTTTGGCCTTATCTCCGGCGATGATTTTAGCCTCGATAAATTTGAAAATGTATTCTACTTTTTATTAAAGGCATTTACTTACAATATGGTTGGGCTTTTGTTTTCGGTACTTATTAGAAGAACCGGTTTTGCCATAGGCATTTTTTTTATTTATCTGGGTGCCGAAAATTTAATTTCACAGTTATTAAATGTTTGGAGTATTTACTTACGCAATACAAAAGATATTGATTTAGGAAGCCTCGGCGATTACCTGCCCATGAATGCTTCCGATGGCTTGCTTAGTTTCCCCGACAATCCATTAAAATCAATGGCACGTGCAGCTATGCCCAGCGATTATACCATGTTGGTATTAGGTTTTGCCGTAGCTTATATTTTACTGTTTATTTGGTGGAGCCGAAAAAAAATTATGAATTCCGATTTGTAGCCAATGCTTCCAATGCAGCATCTATGCCTGCATATTTAAATTGAAAACCTTTGCTTTTTATAAGGCTGTTGCTTACTGTGCAGCTTTTGGTGGTTTCTGAACTTTTGCTGCCTAAAAGTATCCGCAATAAAAAGCCCGGTATATATAGTATAATAAACCTTTTTTTGTTAAGCAAGGCTGCTTCTTTTGTTGCCAATGTTTTCAACTTTACCGGCATGGTTGCAACAGCGTTTATGCTACCCTGTATGTTTTCATTTTCGGCAGCAAATAAAAACAACCGGCAAAGGTCTTCAATATGTATCCAGCTTATTATTTGATTTCCGTTTCCGGGAATTACAGCTATTGCCCACTTCAATGCTTTTTGAATGGGGGTTAAAAAGCCGCCTTCATTACTTAATACCATACCAATCCTCAATTTTACTATTGGAATATTTAATTGTCCTGCTTTTTCAATTTCGGCTTCCCAGTTTTTACATACTAGTCCTAAAAAATCATCGGCAGCAGGATCATCTTCGGTAAAAGCTTTGCCTTCCATTTTATCGGCACCATACCATCCAATAGCCGATGCGCTTACAATTGCTTTTACTGTATGATTTATTTTAGTGAGAGAATTTATTAGCAGTTGGCTGGCGAGAGTCCTGCTTTCCTCAATTTCTTTTTTATATTTTTTTGTCCATCGTTTTGCAAATACCGAAGCGCCGGTTAAGTGAAAAATATAATCTGTATCTGCAATAGCGGCCTCATCTATGGTTTGGTTTTTAACATCCCATTTTGCATAAGTAACTCCGGATTTTGTTTGAATGTTTTTATTGTTGCGTGATAAAATAATTACCCGGTGCCCTTTTGATAATAACATTTGAGTAAGTGCTTTACCAACAATGCCCGTACCACCTGTAATTAAAAATGTACTCATATTAAAAATTAATTATTTAAGGTAAACAACTTTTCTTTTGTTTTTGTTGTCTTTAATCATGTAAAGAATAAATTATTGGCATCTTAATATTAAATTTAGAAATCATGGTATTAGTATAGGCATTTAGGCTAAACTTTTAAACCATACATTTGTTCTACCTATTTAAGCATTTGAAAATATAGAAGAATGAAATTAGTAACTGCAATAATTTTTTTTCTAATTAATTTTTTTGAAGCCGATGCTCAAAAAATAACTTACTCTGTTGTTCATTCAAATGAAGGAAGCGCTACTACAGATTTTGATATTCTGGGAAAAGTTGGGCCCAATTACTTAGTATTTAAAGATATTGGATGGAGGAGCATATTACAGGTATTTGATAAAGATATGAATGAACTCAGCAATGAGCGCTTAAAGTTTATGCCCGATAAGGTAGTGAATGTTGACTTTATTACATATCCCGATCACTTTTTAATGATTTACCAGTTTCAGCGCAATAATATTTTGTATTGTAATGTGGTTAAAATGGACGGGCACGGTAAAAAGTTAGAAACCGAATATACATTGGATACCGTTCGTATTGGCTCTAAGTCGCCCAATGGAGTGTATAATTGCATTTACAGCGAAGATAAAAAACGCATCCTAATTTATAAGATGCAGGAAAAAGACAACAAACTTTACTTAGCTACAAAATTGTATGATGCCAATTTGCAAATGCTGGATAGCACAAGATTTGTATTTGATTACAACGATCGAAAAGAAATTTACAGTCCCTTTCAATTGGCCAACGATGGCAGTTTCTGTTTTACTAAAGAAATAAAAACCGGTGCAAGAGAAAATTTTAGCCGAATAGAAGTTGTAGAGTACAGGCCAAACAATACCGATTTTACTACCATTCCTATTGATCTGCAAAAAAATTATATAGATGATATCAATGTAAAAATTGATAACCTCAACAATAATTATCTCATCAACGCATTTTACTATCCCGAAAAAAAATCATCAAGTATTGCAGGCCTTTTTTCGGCTGTGATAAGTAGAAGTACCGGTGGAGTTAGAACTTATATAAATACCTTCAGCGACTCTTTGAGGTCGGTAATGACGGGAACAAACCAATTTAGATTTGCTTTTGACAACCTATTTCTTCAAAATATTTTTTTAAAAAGAGACGGTAGCTTTATACTGGTAGCCGAAGACTTTTCAACTCAAAGTATTGGAGGCTATCGCCCCTGGAACCGATGGGATTATTTGTATAACAACCCTTATTCCTACTACGATTACAATTACATGTACAGCCCTTATTATAGGTACGATCGTTTTAATACTTTCAACAATTCCTCTACAAGGTTTTATTATGATAAGGCACTTGTTTTAAGTGTGGATAATAATTTGAAGCTAAATTGGAATAATATTATTTTAAAAAGCCAGGTTGCAGATGATGATGATAGCTATCTTTCGTTTGGCACAATGAATGCCGGAGCGCAAATTCATTTTTTATATATAGAAAAAGATAGAAACGCACAGCTTGTTCAAAACCACAGCATATCGCCCTATGGTAATTTTTACCGGTATCCTACTATTAAAGCAGGTGAAGCCGGTTATAACTTTATGCCACGTTTACTAAAGCAGGTTGGAGCCAAAACCATTATAATGCCTTGTGTTCACAGGGGAAATTTGGCTTTTGCTAAAATTGATTTTTAATAGCAGGCCTGTTCAATTTTTTTATTAATTTAAAATACCCATTTTTGCAAAGCAAAACCATTGCAAATATTTAAAACAGCTAAAGCGTGACAGGCATATTTAAAGCCAATAATCCTAATAATAATTTCCTGTTGCTTTTGTATGGCCTTGCCATTAAGTTCCATTTATTTGTATTTCCGCTTAAGCCACTGAAGCAAGGATCGGATGGCATTATTTATACTTCACTTATAAATTCGTTTGAAAAATATTTTTCAGGGTCGTCGTTTGTTTTTAGTATCATTTGTTTTGTTTTATTGTATGCCCAGGCTGTAAGTTTTAATAAGTTTGTTAACGATCAGCGAATGATGACAAAGCCCAACTACCTTACCGGTATGGCTTACCTGTTACTTACCTCATTGTTTAGTGATTGGTTCCCACTCTCGGCTGCACTTATTTGTAATACACTCTTAATATGGATTTGGGCAAAATTGTCTATCCTTCACAATACAAACACTCCCAAAGCAACTATTTTTAATATTGGTCTTGCATTGGGCATTGCAGCTTTTATATACACACCGTCTATTTTATTTGTAGTACTTTTTATAATTGCGCTGGCAATTACCAGGCCCTTTAGGTTTTCCGAATGGCTATTGGGTTTTTTGGGTATTTTAACTTGCTATTATTTTTATGCCGCATGGATTTTTATAAGTGGCCGATGGAAATTGTACAAACTACCGCCGTTTGAAGTGGAACTCCCTAAAATAACAATAGATCGTTGGGAAATGATTGCACTAGGTTTGGTGCTGGCTGGCATGTTGATGGGTTTAATTTTTATGCGAGGACAAATGCGCCGGCAAATAGTGCAAACCCGCAAAAGCTGGCAACTCATTTATATATATTTACTGGTTGCGGCACTTATTCCATTTTTCAATGCCGATAGTTTTAATAGTTGGATTCTAGCAACGGTGCCCACTTCACTTATTTTGGCAGCAGCATTTTTTTATCCCGATAAAAAATGGTTCCCACTAATACTACATTGCTGTATGTTGGCTTTGTGTATTACTATTGGTTATTTCATTCGGTAAAATCAATCGCTAATCCTAACTTTGCCATTCCACATTAAAATTAACTTTCACATGAAATTTGGCGTAGTTGTTTTTCCGGGTTCAAACTGCGATAGGGATATGATTGAAGCCCTTCAAAATGATTTAAAGCAGGAAGTAATTCCACTTTGGCATAAGGATAAAGACATTAGTATGTTTACCACAGATGATTGTATTGTGTTGCCCGGTGGTTTTAGCTATGGCGACTACTTACGCTGCGGGGCCATTGCCCGCTTTAGCCCTATGATGCAAAGTGTAATTGAATTTGCCAACAAAGGAGGAAAAGTACTGGGAGTGTGTAATGGTTTTCAAATTTTGTGCGAAAGTGGTTTGTTGCCCGGCGTATTGCTGCGAAATGCAAACCAAAAATTCATTTGCAAAAATGTACATATCAAAAATGAAAATGGTGCTGCGCTAAAAATTCCCATTGCTCATGGCGAAGGCAGGTATTATGCCGGTAACGAAGTGCTGCAAAGCCTTCAAAAAAACAACCAGGTTATTTACCAATATTGCGATGAAAATGGCAACATCAATGAGGGCAGCAATCCCAATGGTACCACTCAAAATATTGCCGGCATTTGCAATGAAGCCCGCAATGTATTTGGTATGATGCCGCATCCCGAAAGGGCTTGCAGCGGCCAATTGCACAATACCGATGGTAAAGAAGTTTTTAAATTTTTATTTGGCCTGTCTTAAGTTATTATTAACATCCTTTAACAAGTATAACAGCGTAGGTTTAATAAATTTGCAAGCATAATAATTACTGAACAATGATTAAAAAAATTACACTCTCTTTTTTGGTAAGCCTGTTTACTTTGGGTATTGCATTTGCTCAAATTGAAAACCCGGTAAAATGGAGCTATACCGCCAAAAAAATTAGCGATAAAGAATACGATGTTTATATAACTGCCAGCATAGATCCTAAATGGCATTTATATGCACAGGATGCCGGCGAAGGGCCCGAACCTACAACCATTAGCTTTACTAAAAATCCTTTGGTAACCAATGTGGGCAAAACAAAAGAACAGGGGAAATTGGAGAAAGAATATGACAATAATTTTAATTCTGTTTTAAAATTTTATTCTACAAAAGTGAGTTTTGTTCAAAGGGTAAAGTTAAAAGCAAATGTGGCAACGGTGATAAAAGGATCTGTAAGCTTTATGGTGTGCAACGATAAAAAATGCCTTCCGCCCAAATCAATTCCTTTTAGCGTAAACGTAGGCGGCAAATCGTAGAGAATGATTTATTAACTTAGTGTCCCGATTGAAAAGTCGGGATTTTTTTTATACAAAAGGGCATAATTTTTTGTCCTATTATTTTATACTGAATAACTGTTTAATCATAGTTTAATTTTTTTGACGAAATAAATAGTATTCAGAAAAACCGGTAAAATGCGTTTAAATTTTTTTTTAACTACTGTATGTTTCTTTTTTCTTTTTAACTCCGGCATAGCACAGGATAGTAGCATTGTCAACTGGACGGCCGTTTCTCAAAAAGCAGCCGATAAAAATTTTGATATTATTTTAAAAGGAACCATTAAAAAAGGCTGGCACTTGTATGCCAAGCCCGATGCGGGCCTTGGTATTACCGGCCTGCAAGTAACTGTAAAATCCGGCGATTTAAAAGCTGAGCCAATAGTTATTCAAAGCCCATTGGTTGATTATACCGATTTGCTTTTTGAGAATAGTTTACAAAAAGTAGCCAAGGAAAATATTGAAATTAAAATTCCGGTGGCTGCTGCCGGTGCTGTTCCGGCTTCGGCAAATGTGCTGTTACAGTACGAAACTGCTTCCGGTGCCGACCAATTTATTCCCGAAGAAAAAACATTGGCTGTAAGTTTTGAAGGAGGGTTGCAATTGCAAAAGACCAATCCTATTTTGGTGCCTTCTATTAATTTAGAAAAACCGGCCATTAATTTTGGTGCATCAGAGCATGCCCAATCCAAAGGATTGTTGAGCATTTTTGTACTGGGTTTTTTGGGTGGCCTGGTTGCATTGCTTACCCCATGTGTATTTCCAATGATTCCTCTAACCGTATCTTTTTTCACCAAAAAATCGGGGAGTAGAAAATCGGGCATTCGCAATGCATTTTTATATGGCTTCTTTATTTTTATTATTTATGTGCTATTGAGTTTACCCTTCCATTTTATTGGTGGTTTAAAGCCGGAGATTTTTAATAATATTTCTACCAATGTTTACCTCAATGTTGCCTTCTTTGTAATCTTTATTGTTTTTGCTTTATCGTTTTTTGGTTTGTTTGAAATTAGTTTGCCGGGTGCTGTAGGCAATACCGCAGATAGTAAAGCCAATGTAGGTAGTGTAGTGGGAATATTTTTTATGGCTTTAACGCTTGCCATTGTCTCGTTTTCCTGCACCGGGCCTATTTTAGGTTCTCTGTTAGCAGGCTCACTAACTGCCGATGGTGGTGCCATGCAGTTAACTACCGGAATGGCCGGTTTTGGCCTGGCGCTGGCTTTACCCTTTGCATTGTTTGCAATGTTCCCCGGTTGGTTAAATGCTTTGCCAAAGTCGGGCGGATGGCTTACTTCCGTAAAAATAGTGTTGGGCTTTTTAGAAGTGGCTTTGGCATTTAAGTTTTTATCCAATGCCGATTTAGTAATGCACTGGGGCTTTTTAAAAAGAGAAATTTTTATTGGTATTTGGGTGATAGTTTTTGCACTGCTTAGCCTGTATCTCTTTGGTATCATCAAATTCAAAAGCGAAGCGCCCATTAAAAAATTACCGATTGTACGTTTGGTATTAGCCATTGTTACCGGAGCATTTACATTGTATTTGCTTCCCGGCCTTACCAATAATCCTAAATGGAATAATTTATCGCTCATCAGCGGTTTTCCGCCACCGTTATATTATAGTATATACAAGCAAAAATCAGATTGTGTTTTAAACCTCAATTGCACCAGGGATTATGCCACCGGTGTGCAAATGGCTAAAGAGCAAAACAAAGCCATCCTTGTTGACTTTACAGGCTATGCCTGTGTAAACTGTAGGCGCATGGAAGAAAATGTATGGACACAACCCGAAGTGTATAAATTGCTGCACGATAAATTCATCATTATTTCTTTATATGTGGACGATAAAAAAGAATTGCCCGCAGCAGAGCAATTTACCTATACATTTAAAGACGGCTCCACCAAAGAAATAAAAACAGTGGGCGATAAATGGGCTACTTTTCAAACCGAAAATTTTAAAAATAATTCGCAGCCCTGGTATGCCGTATTAAATACTAATGAAGAATTGATGACTCACCCGGTGGGTTATGTGCCCGATTGGAGAGAATACCTGGCCTGGTTGCAAAAGGGGTTAGAAGGGGTGGAGGCTAAGTGATAAGAGTGAAGTGGAAAGTGGCGTGTTGATTTAGTACAAATCAAAAAAGTGTAAGCATTAAAAAACCCGGCAATGCCGGGCTTTTTAATAATATAAGTTAGTTAGACCTTGGCGTTGCAGTAGGTGCAATATATCTTTTTCCAAAAACCAGCACTTTAGCCCTGCCTTTAAAAATATTTCCTTTGCTCCGGTAATTAAAATCAATGCTCCGGATATTTCTACCTTCGGGAGCAACTGCTATTTCACGACTGAATTGGTCGGCTTCAACTACGGCATCTATCAATGGTGATAATTTATCTCCATTTGGAAAAACAATATAGAGCCCTTTTAATTTGATGGGTTTTTTCTCTACTTTAAATCGAATGGCTGTATATAAGTTGGTATTCATAACATCCATTGAACCCTTATCTTTTACAAAGTTTACTTTGGTTTCTCCAATCAATTCCCAGCCTTCTTCAATGGCAATGGTTTTTCTGCCGGTAGAACATCCTGAAATAACGAAGGCAATAGCAATAAACAATGTTGAAATAGAAAGAATACGTTTCATTTTATAAATTTTTTATTTAGGCAAAAATAAGCCTTTTATCAAGGTCGTGTAAAAATATGCCAGCACAAAAAGATTGCACGAAAGAAAAAAAATTACACTACTCCTGCAAGCTCCAGGCTTTTTTTATTAATTTTTCTGTACTCAACATTGGTAACAATAGGGTTTTGGTTGAGTATAAGCGATACGCCGGGTTGTTTCCACCAATTGTTTTCTAAAAGTTTGCCGGCATGAATAATGCCTACTACCCAATTGTTTGTTGCTTCATTGTGCCATTCTTCTATCCATTCAAAATCTTCCTTATTTATTTTGTCAATATCATTGGAACTTACAAATACTTTTAAATAGTAATCGTTGCTAAGCTCATAATCGGTTTGTAGATAATATTTTTTGTATTCGTATTTGTAGTTGTATCTAAGAGCGGCAATATCGCTTAAAACGGCTGCTGCTGTGGGATATGCACCGGCTCCCTTTCCTTTAAAGAAATGTTTATCGGCAAAGCTACTCTCGGTTATGAGTCCATTAAATTCATTGGATACATCGGCCAGTTCATCGTGCTGCTCTACAAATTGCGGTAGCACAAAAGCTGCCAGCTTATTGCCCTCCACTTTTTGAGCAGTAGCAATTAATTTTATTTTTAAGCCCTTTTGTTTGGCCAATTGTGCATCGCTCAGTTTAATTGAAGTAATGCCACTGTATAAGAAAGCAGATGTTTCAATTATTTTTCCAAAAGCATGTGCCAACAAAATTGACAGTTTATTGGCGGCATCGTGGCCTTCAATATCAAGTGCCGGGTTGCTTTCTGCAAAGCCTAATTGCTGCGCTTGCAATAAAGCATCTTTAAAACCTAGGCCTTCTTCCAATATTTTAGTAAGAATATAATTAGTGCTCCCGTTTACTATTCCTTTTACTGAAGAAAGCAGGTCGTTATCGTAATACTCTTCTAAATTTCTAATGATGGGAATACTGGCGCAGCAGGCACCTTCGTATAAAAATGCAACGGCATGTTTTTTTTGCAGATACAATAGCTCTTCCAAATTTGCTGCTATCATTTTTTTATTGGCACTTACTACATGCTTGCCATTTTGCAAGGCCGTTTTTACAATTGTGTATGCAGCCTCTGCATCGTCAATAAGCTCTACAATTACATTAATGTTTTCATCCAACAATAACTCATGGGCATTATTGGTGAAATTTTCAGCAGGAATGGCTCTTTTTTTATCGGGGTTTTTAATGCAAATTTTATGTATGCTTGCCTGTAAGGCTGGAGTGGATTTTAATACATCGTAAAGTCCTTTTCCTACTACTCCAAACCCGAAAACACCCAGGGTAAGTTGATTGGTTTGCGGTAAGTTATTTTTAATATTTGTTGACATAATGCTTTATAAATTTTTAAATTGTTTGTGTTGAATAGTTTGATGCGGTACAAGTGAGTGACACAACAGAAGTTGGGCTATGCACAAGTGAGGGTATCAAAATTTTTATTTTGTGTTGAAAGCAAAATGCCGTCCAATGCTTGTTTTAAATCGGCAATTAAGTCTTCGGCTACTTCTAAGCCCACGCTTAATCGGAGTAAACTATTGCTAACACCCGCAGCAATTCTTTTTTGCTCAGGAATGGTTTTGTGAGTCATGGTAGCCGGATGACTAATTAAACTTTTAATGCCTCCGAGACTTTCTGCCAGTTTAAAATATTGGGTGGAAGTGGCTAGTTGAATGGCAGCCTGCGCAGTATCGTTTTTTAAACTAAATGTTACAATGCCTCCAAAACCTTTGCTTTGAGCTTTTGCAATTTTGTGATTGTGATGAGAGGAAAGCCCGGGATAATATACTTTGTCAACCGCAGGATGCGTTTCTAAAAATTCGGCAATTTGCTGAGCCGATTGGCAATGTTGTTTAATACGCAAATGCAAGGTTTCAATGCCTCTTATTACCAACCAACTATCAAAGGGGCCAAGGATGGCTCCGGTTGCATTTTGATAAAAACGAATTTTTTCGCCCAATTCTTTTTCTTTGGTAACCACTAAGCCTGCAATAAGATCGCTATGGCCACCCAAATATTTGGTAGCACTATGTATTACAATATCAGCTCCCAGCGAAAGAGGTTGTTGTAAGGCGGGTGTTGCAAAAGTATTATCCACGCAAAGCCAGCAGGAGTGGGCCTTTGCCAGGTTGGCAATGGCCCGAATATCGCTTATTTTAAGTGTGGGATTGGTGGGTGTTTCCAACCAAATAAGTTTGGTGGCCGGTGTAATGGCATCCAGCACATTGTTTACATTGGTACAGTCCACATAGTTTACTTTAATGCCAAATTTTTCGTACACCTGTGTAAACAATCTAAATGCACCGCCATAAATATCATCTACGGCTAAAATTTCGTCGCCCGATTGCAGCAGTTTCACTACTGCATCAATGGCGGCAAGGCCGCTTCCGAAGGCAGCACCTATTTTACCATTCTCAAGAGTGGCTACCAGGTTTTCCAAAGTAGCCCTGGTAGGATTGCCGGAACGGGCATAATCGTACCCACGGTTTACACCGGGTGCTTCCTGCACAAAAGTGCTGGTTTGATAAATGGGCACACTAACGGCACCGGTTAACGGATCTACAGGAATGCTGTGAATGAGTGTGGTTGCATTGCTCATAATTTAAAAATTTGTCTTTAGCGCCGTTCTTAAAAGCAACTAAAGTGATTAAAAATTAAAAGCACTTACAAGATGAACCAATAGGATACCGGGTGAATTTTTATTGCAATGATTGATTGGTTGATGCAAATAAAAAAGCTCACCCGATAAAATCAGATGAGCTTTAAATATGTTGAAAGGTATCTAAGCTATGTATCTGACTTATCTGCCCCAACTGCTGTTGGGATGGAATTGGCACCTTAGCTAAACTTGCGTTTTGCCAGGTTGTCAAGGCTTCACAGGGCCATAACCCTCTGCCTTTCTTGATAAGTGAATTAGTAAAGAACTGGAGCAAAGGTAGGGGGAAGAATTAATTAAAGCCAAAATTTTTTTTGAATAAGTATTATAATAGCTTTGAAAGCCGCTATGGGTGATGGATTGGGCAATATTATTTTTTTAGCGTTAATACAAAAATTTTGACCGGTGTTTTTCAAAGCGAAAAGAAGCATAAGCAAAAAAGCCGGCGTCCAATGTTATTGCTAAAAATTTAAGTATTCGTACCTTTAACCCTAAGGAGAAAAAAATGGCTAAACAAAAAGCAGGTTCGCAAAATAATCTACCAACAGAAGAAGTAATTGAAGTAATTGGAGCAAGGGAGCACAACCTGAAAAACATTGACATCAGCATCCCAAAAAATAAATTAGTGGTATTTACCGGTGTGAGTGGCAGTGGTAAATCGTCGCTGGCTTTTGATACCATTTACAACGAAGGGCAACGCCGGTACATGGAAAGCTTTAGTGCTTATGCCCGCCAGTTTGTAGGCGATATGGAACGCCCCGATGTAGATAAAATAACCGGCCTTTCGCCGGTGATTTCCATTGAACAAAAAACTACCAATAAAAATCCCCGAAGTACCGTAGGTACCATTACGGAGCTGTACGATTTTTTGCGNNTTCAAAACATAAAAACAAAAAAATTAGCCTGCTGGCTCCTTTGGTGCGTGGCCGCAAAGGGCATTACAGGGAATTGTTTGAAGACATTCGCAAAAAAGGATTTTTAAAAGTAAGGGTAGATGGGGAAGTGATGGACCTGGCTCCAAGAATGCAGGTTGACCGTTACAAAATTCATGATATTGAAGTAGTGATCGACAGGTTGCAGGTGAGTGATGATATGAAACTAAGGTTAAGCCAAAGTGTGCAAAAAACATTGGCCATGGGAAAAGACCTGATGTTTTTACTTTTAAATGATGATAACAAAGTAGTGCAATATAGCAAGCAATTGATGTGTGTGGATACCGGCATTAGTTACGAAGAACCAAGCCCCAATGCATTTTCATTTAATTCGCCTTACGGTGCTTGCCCCACTTGTAAAGGCTTAGGAACAGTGTACCAGGTAAACATGGATGCCGTAATACCCGATATGAATATGAGTGTGAATGATGGCGGCATTGCAGCCCTGGGCGAAGAAAGAGAAGCCTATGTTTTTAAGCAGGTTCAGCAGCTTGCCAAAAAACATAAGATTAGTTTGGATAAGCCGCTGAAAGATTTGAGCACAAAAGCACTCAACATTTTATTGTATGGCAAAGAGGAAATAAATGCTGCAGAAGAATCGGATATAGAAATGGATGTACCACATGAAGGGCCCATTTATTATGCTACCGAATACGAAGGCATTGTAAATATGCTCAAGCGCTGGTTTTCTTCTACCACCACTACAGACAGCATGAGAGACTGGGTGGAAAAGTATATGAAACTAAAAACCTGTGAAAGCTGCCTTGGAACAAGGCTTCGCAAGGAAAGCCTTTGGTTTAAAATTGATGAAAAAAATATTGCCGAACTCAGTGAAATGGATTTGGATAAACTGGCTGATTGGTTTGCAACCATTGAAAAAAGGCTGAACGAAAAACAAAATATTATTGCAAAAGATATATTAAAAGAAATAAGAGAGCGATTGGGTTTTTTATTGAATGTGGGTTTAACCTATCTCACATTATATCGCCCATCAAAAAGTTTAAGTGGCGGCGAATATCAGCGAATAAGGCTGGCTACACAAATTGGTTCTCAATTACAGGGCATCACCTATATTTTAGATGAGCCAAGCATTGGTTTGCATCAAAGAGATAATCAACGATTAATAACGGCCTTGCAAAACCTGAGAGATATTGGCAATAGCGTGTTGGTAGTGGAGCATGATAAAGATATAATGCTTGCTGCCGATTTTTTGGTGGATATTGGCCCCGGGGCCGGAACGCATGGCGGAAGCATTGTAGCCGCAGGTTCGCCCCATTCGGTATTGCAATCTTCTTCTGAAACGGCAATGTATTTAAACGGTAAAAAAAATATTCCAATACCATCAACATTAAGAAAGGGCAATGGAAATTTCATTGAGTTAAAAGGTGCCGCAGGAAACAATCTTAAAAATGTTTCTGTAAAATTTCCATTGGGGAAATTTATTTTAATAACCGGTGTAAGCGGTAGTGGAAAATCTACTTTAATAAACGATACCTTGTATCCATTGCTGAGCAATTATTGTTACAAGAGTAAGGCGCAACCTTTGGCTTACAAAAGCATTGACGGTCTTCAGCATATTGACAAAGTAATTGAAATAGATCAAAGCCCAATTGGTAGAACACCTCGAAGCAATCCTGCAACCTATTGCGGATTCTTTACCGACATTAGAACATTGTTTGCATCGGTGCCCGAAGCAAAAATACGAGGCTATAATGCCGGCCGTTTTTCTTTTAATGTAAAAAGTGGCCGTTGCGATGTGTGTGAAGGAGGAGGCATGCGGGTAATTGAAATGAATTTTTTACCCGATGTATATGTTCATTGTGAAAAATGCAATGGCAAAAGATACAATAGAGAAACTTTGGAAATTAGGTACAAAGGAAAATCTATCAGCGATGTGCTGGACATGACGGTGGATGATGCAGTGGAATTTTTTAATGCAGTTCCTTTTATTTATAGAAAAATAAAAGTGCTGCAGGAAGTGGGGCTTGGTTATATCACTTTGGGTCAAAGTGCCGTAACCCTTAGTGGCGGTGAAGCTCAGCGTGTAAAACTGGCAACCGAATTAAGTAAAAGGGATACCGGGAAAACATTTTACATATTAGATGAACCCACTACCGGCCTGCATTTTCAAGACATTCAGCACCTGTTGGATGTGTTGAATAAATTAGTTGACAGAGGCAATACGGTATTAGTGATTGAACACAATATGGATATGATAAAAGTAGCCGATCATATAATTGATATTGGACCCGAAGGCGGAAGTGGCGGTGGAAAAATTTTGTATGAAGGAATTCCAAAAGAAATGCTGAAAGTAAAAGAAAGTTTTACCGCAAAATATTTAAAAGAGGAGTTCAAATAAATAATCGTAAAGTTATACTCATAAAAAAACCATAGAAAACAGTCTATGGTTTTTCATTTTCAAAAGGATTTAATCAACTGTACATTAAAAAAATAAGGCAAAGCATTTCAACGAAATAGTTGTGGTTTCAGAGGTATTGTATAAGAATATACTCCTTCCTTGGGATTTACTTCTGCCGGATACTTTGCACTTATTATTTCATTTATGATATTTGAGGGTTAGTTCAATGTTTGATTTATATATAGTTTTCTTTTCTGCCGCTTTTGCTTTTACCACAAATAAGAACAACAGCATGCAAACCGCTACTGCAATTGCCTTATAAACACCGGAGTAAAAATTTGCATCTTTCATTGATTCTATTTTATTGAATTAATATAGAGCAGGGCACTTTGTTTGGCGCAGCAATCTCCTGTCGAGGTCGCTGTTGCCTAATTTAATACCCAATTTTATTAAGGTTGAAAAGTATGCGTCATTTTGATTGGCATTGCCTCTTTGTGTTCCTGGTTCATACCTTGCAACACCTGGTGTTACAATACCATACATTTTATCGTGTATTTGGCGAGCAATACTTGCATCCTGTGGACTAAGGTATTGACCAAAATAAACAGGGTCAATGTAAGTGGTACTTACATCATCCATATAATCGGTAAAAGTTTTTCTGTACAAAAGTTCAAGGCCCAGGTTAACCCTTTCGGTTAATTCATATTTAAACCCAAAGCCCATTGGAATGTTCATTTGAGTAAGTTTATAAGGCTTTTTATCGGGGTATTGAGTCATGCCTTGTCCTTCGGTACGAAGCGGTTGTAGGTCATACCATTTAGTGGTACCACCTGTAGTTAAAGAACCTTTTGGATTGAAATGAAAAGCACCCACACCTACAAAACCATAAGGTTTAAAGCGAGGAGTATATTCTTCATCGTATTGCCTGAACATAAGGGTGGGGAAGAGTTCAATAGCACCATACACTTCCCACATATTGCTTTTAAAATCGAGGTTTCTTTGTTTTCTCCAGGATTCGTCTATACCATCTGTATTAATGATATGGTCTTTACCCGAAACATAAGTGTATTGCCCGGCAACTCTTAAACCTAACCATTCTGCAGGGTACACACTCACAAAAGCACCCTTCATCATTTTGGTAAGCTCCAGGTTTACATCTTTAATAAATCTTGTACCCTCACCTCTGTTGCCGCCTAAGTCGCCAAGAAAAAAGGTGGGCCCAAAATTTAATCCGGCCTCTACTTTGAATTTTTTATTGCCTAATACAATATGCTGTGAGTGGGAATTTTTTGGTATGCTAAAGCATATAACCAACACAAGTAAGCTTTTGCACAATAAGTGTAAATAAGGTCTCATCAGGAATTAGTTTTGTCTTTCGATAGTTTTTTGGATGTACATGCCAGGCATGCAGAACTATCAACGCTAACTGATGAGATATTATTGTATTAGAAACTAACTTAATTGCTTAATAGCATTTCTACGTGTGGAATACCATCTTCTATATATGGGTCACTAATTACATGAAATCCAAATGATTCATAGAAGTTTACTAAGTATTGCTGGGCACCAATTTTTATGGGTTGTTTGCCAAAATTTGTATAGCAGGCTTCAATTGCTTTTTGCATTAATTTTTTTCCATAACCGTTTTTTCGGTAGGCAGCATTGCTCACAACTCTTCCAATGCTTGCTTCTGTATAGGCAATGCCGGCAGGAATTAAACGGGCATAAGCTACCAATAATTGGTTATTGAGCCAGCCACATAAATGCAGCGATGGAATGTCTTTTCCATCCATATCGGGGTAAACACAATTTTGCTCAACCACAAAAACTTCATTCCTTAATTTTAATATGGTATACAATTCTGGTACAGTCAAGTCTTCAAACTTTTTGCACGACCATATAATGGGTGGAGTACTCATAACATAGATGGGTTTGACATTTTGAACAATAGAAGATCTGCAATTCCTTTTGCCCTTTTTTTGGCAAGGTCGGCAAGCCGGCCGCTATACATTTTATCGAGACAGTTATTGAAGAGCAACAACCAGGCATCAAAATGTTTTTTCTGCAAAGGATATTTACTGTTGAGATTGTAATGTACACCCATTGCATTGTTTTTATATACCGGGTTATCGAGCAAAATACTTTCCCAAAAATCGGTAATGAGTTCAATATGGTGCTCCCAATGGATTTCTACAACTTTGGTAAAAATAATGCCGATGGTTTCATCTGTTTTTACTGCATCGTAAAAAGCTATTATGAATTTTTTTATGTCGTCCCTGGTTTGTATGTCGGGTTTAATATCCATATTTTTCTTTCCACCTGTCTTTTAAAAATTTTCTAAGCTCTTCTTCTCTTACATTTTTTTGGGGATCAAAAAATTTAGTGCCATCCAATGCGTCGGGTAAAAATTGCTGCTCTACAAAATTGTTTTCATAACTATGTGCATACTTATACTCTTTACCATAGTTCATTTGTTTCATGAGGCGGGTAGGTGCATTGCGCAAGTGTAAGGGAACCGGTAAGTCGCCATGTAACTGTACTGCTGCAATGGCATCGTTAATGGCCATATAGGATGCATTGCTTTTGGGCGAAGAAGCAAGATACACAGCGCATTGAGACAGTATAATTCTGCTTTCGGGGTTACCTATTACATTTACCGCCTGAAAAGTATTAGTGGCCAATAGCAGCGCATTGGGATTAGCATTGCCAATATCTTCGCTGGCAAAAATGAGCATTCTTCGGGCTATAAATTTTACGTCTTCACCCCCTTCAATCATTCTTGCAAGCCAATATACTGCAGCATTGGGGTCGCTGCCACGCATACTTTTTATAAAAGCCGAAATAATATCGTAATGCTGCTCGCCGCTTTTATCGTATAAGGCAATGCGTTGCTGTGCTATCTTCATTACCTGCTCATCGGTAATGCTGTAGCCGTTCATATTTTCAATAACTATTTCAAGCAAATTCAACAATTTTCGGGCATCGCCACCCGATAGTCTTATAAGTGCTTCTGTTTCGTTGAGGGCAATGTTTTTTTCTTTTAAAATTTCATCTTTTTGCAAGGCATTATTCATTAATTGAATAAGTGCATTGTCGTTCAAAGGGTTTAAAACGAATACCTGGCTTCTGCTCAGCAAAGCGCTGTTCACTTCAAATGAAGGGTTTTCGGTGGTAGCCCCTATTAAGGTGATGATGCCTTTTTCTACGGCACCCAGTAAAGCATCCTGCTGGCCTTTATTGAACCGGTGAATTTCATCAATAAATAAAATGGCTCCGGTTGTTTTTTTTGCAGTGTCAATTACTTCTCTAATATCTTTTACGCCTGCAGATATGGCGCTTAATTGAAAAAACGGTTGCTGCAAACTGTTAGCAATTATATTGGCAATGGTGGTTTTGCCAACGCCGGGTGGCCCCCACAAAATGATGGATGGAATTTTTCCATTTTCTATAGCCGTATTCAATATGCTGCCTTTGCCGGTTAGCTGCTCTTGCCCTACCAACTCATGTAAAGTTTGTGGTCGCATTCTTTCTGCCAATGGTGCACTGCTCATGTAGCAAATTTAAGCCGAAAGCTGATGGTAAGAATGCAAATTATTTTTGTTGAGCCTGTTCTATCATGGGTACTATATCGTACAATAAAACAGGCCTTTGTTCATCATCAATATTTATAACAATGGCGTAGCCATCGGCACCACCGGCTTTTATCATGCTGTTGATTAATAACTGCTGATCGCTTTGTGTACGAATTCCGGTGTTTTCGTCCCATACTTCTTTACTGGTGAGGCAGCCTTGTGTGGGCGTAAGCGGATAGTAGGGTTGTTTAATATAATACATTGGATTTACAGTACTGCCATGCACAATAATTTCGGTTCTGCCGGCTTTGCCTGCATAATAGCTTTGGTAAATTGGATTATAGCTCTTCCATTCCTGCGGAAGTAAGTTTCTATAATAATTAATATCCCAGGTAGTATCTGAGATGCTGCTATCGTTGTAAAAATGTTTGGGTGTTCTTTCATACGGCATACTTAATTGTATGTTTACTGTGGGGCCAATAAACACTGCTCTCGATACATCGTATCCCTTCATTCTAAAAATACCTTCGGGTGTATTTCCATTTGTAATATAGCCGGGCAAATTGTTGATACTTCGTGCAAGCTGCGGTACCGAAAAATACATACCATTGCTATCTGTAATAAAATTTCCATTTCTATCTCTCAGCATTACTATACCCGGATAGTTTCTGTTTTTTCTTTGAAAACTAAAAAGCAGCACTTTGCCCGGTAAATAACTTTTTTTAAGAAAAGGAATTATAGAAGGAGTAGCCAATGGATTTTTTTGTTGAAGTATACGCATTTGTAGTTGAGCAAGTAAGGCATTGTCGGTATAGATTTGCCGCCATTGCTCGGTTTTTACTGCCAAAAAACTTAAATCGTTTTTTGAATTTTTACATTGTAAAATATATTCTCCACACATGACAAAAATTTTGGGGTCTTGTGTTTGCATCATCAAAAATTTTACCTGCCTGTAAAAAGTATCTGGATAGTTGGCGTACAGCAATTCTAAAGCCGCTCTTTGGAAAGGCACCGATTGTAAGTGCATTTGTTCGGCGGCTGCTTTTATTCTACCATCGGCCCACATGGATTTATATTGAAGCAATTCCATGGCATAAAAAGCATCCTGCCAGTTTTCTTCGGTAGAATCAGTAAGAGTAGTAGAAAGATTTTGGTTGATGGTGCTTTGGATTAGATTGCGATGCACTTTTTCCCGATTGGCCTTTAAGGTTGCTTTAAAAAACAATTGTGCATTAATGGAACCTGAAGCACAAAGAAAAAAAATACATAAGCCCAAAAACTTTTTCATGCCTGCAATATAAAAACAAGCGGCAGTATTTGCTGTTAAAAATTATTGAACATTGGCCAATAAGAATGCCTGAATTTTATTGAAGGTTTCGGTATAAATTTCAGTTGACCAATCTCCATGCCCGCCTAATGGATAAAAGTTGTATTGATGTACAACTGCATTAACGCTGAGTTTATTCTTTACTGCTTCCGATTGCGAAGGCAGCACCAAAGGGTCTAAACCGCCCTGGAAAATAATGGTAGGTGGGCTTTGTGCATTGATAAAATTAATGGGGCTCGATTGAAAATACATTGTAGGGTTGGTTGTAGGTGTTCCTCCCACAATACCTGCAATTAGCGCAGGAGGAGCCAGCAGTGCCGGATTGTTGTACATTTGAACTATATCTGCCGGGCCAAAATAATCAATGATGGCTTTAATTTTTACAGGGTTGTTGTACTTGTAACCTTGCAACATAGCAAGATGTCCGCCTGCGCTGGCGCCGAGTAAAACAAATTTGTCCGATATCTGGAAATCGTTTCTTTTGCTATAAATAAAATCAATGAGTGCTTTCAAATCATTTTCCTGAGTAGGAAATGTATTGGTATTGCCCGATACCAGCCTGTAATTAATATTTACAATTGCATAATCGGGCAGGCGACGTTTTAAAGTATCTACAAAAATATTAAATTCTGTTTTGTCGCCACTGCTCCATGCACCACCATGAATCATAATCATCACTTTGGTGGCTGTAGTGCTACGGTTAGCAGGTAAATAAATATCTGCTTTTTGCTTTGCATCTGCACCATAAGCCACATTGAGCTGAGTAGATGCGGGCAATTCATCACCAGGCTCATTTTCTGATGTGCAGGAAATAAAGAAAAAACAGGTAACTACAAACGAAGCAAAAACTCTTTTCATTTTTAAAAGGTACAAAAAAAGCCCTTACGAATTTCGAAAGGGATTTTGTGGGTTGATAATTTTTTATTTAAGGTTCAGTTTAATTTGTAACTCTTCAAATTGTTTATCGTCAATGGTACCGGGTGCATCAATCATTACATCTCTGCCACTGTTGTTTTTTGGAAAAGCAATAAAATCTCTAATGCTTTCGCTACCGCCCAAAATAGAGCAAAGCCTGTCGAAGCCAAAAGCTATACCACCATGTGGTGGTGCGCCATATTCAAAGGCTCCCAGTAAGAAACCAAATTTGTGCTGTTGCTCCTGTTCGTCCATTCCAAGGGCTGCAAACATTTTTTGTTGCAGGTCTTTTTGGTAAATACGAATGGAGCCACCGCCAATTTCGTTTCCATTCAATACCATATCATACGCATTGGCTTTAATATTGGCATAAGGATGTTGCAAATATGCTGCTGCATTTTCAATAGCAGGGTTGTTATTAATCATGGTATCAATATCAACAGGCTTAGGCGAAGTAAACGGATGATGACGGGCTACCCAACGATTGTCTTCTTCGGCATATTCAAACAAAGGGAAATCCAGCACCCATAGTAATTTGAATTCATCGGGCTTACGTAAACCTAAAGTAGTTCCCATGTGCATACGCAATTCGCTGGCTGCTTTACGGGTGCGTTCTTCGGGGCCGGCCACTATTAAAATTAAATCGCCGGCTTTGGCATTAGCTGCCTGGGCAATGGCTTTTAATTTTTCTTCGCTGTAAAATTTATCAACGCTGCTTTTAAAAGTGCCATCGGNNGTTAGCTCATCGGTTTGTTTGCGGCTGTATTCGCTGCAACCGGGAGCGGCTACGGCAATTACGGTTTCGGCATCATCAAATACTTTAAAAGACCCCTCCAAACCTCCCCCAATGGGTGAGGCTTTTAAAACATCTTCCCTGCCGGGAAAAGTATGTGACGGAAACTTAAGGTTGGTAAGCTTCATTTCAAAACGAATATCAGGCTTATCGTTACCATAGGTCCACATGGCGTTTTCCCATGTCATTCTTTGGATGGTTTCGGTATAGTCAATGTTTTTTACATCTTTAAAAATACGTTTTACCAGGCCTTCAAACATGTTTAAAATATCTTCCTGTTCTACAAAACACATTTCACAATCTATTTGTGTAAACTCGGGTTGTCGGTCGGCACGTAAATCCTCGTCTCTAAAACATTTTACTATTTGATAATAACGGTCGTAACCGCTTACCATTAATAATTGTTTAAAAGTTTGCGGACTTTGTGGCAATGCATAAAACTCTCCCGGGTTCATGCGGCTGGGTACCACAAAATCCCGGGCACCTTCGGGCGTGCTTTTTATTAAGAAAGGGGTTTCAATATCCATGAAACCATTTTCGTGCAAAAAATTACGAGTGCTTCGGCCAACGGCATAGCGCAGTTCGAGGTTCTTTTTTACCGGGTTTCTTCTAAGGTCGAGGTAGCGGTATTTCATTCTAAGGTCGTCGCCGCCATCGGTTTCATCTTCAATTTTAAAAGGAGGTACAGCCGATTTATTTAAAATTGTAAATTTTGTTACCAGCAGTTCAATATCGCCTGTGGCAATATGTGCATTTTTGTTGCTGCGTTCACTAACGGTGCCGCTTGCCTGCAATACAAACTCACGACCCAAAGGATTGGCATCTAATTGCTCGTTTAATGTTTCGGAAAACAGGAGCTGGGTAATTCCGTAACGGTCCCTTAGGTCCACAAATGTGATGCTGCCAAATTTGCGTACGGTTTGTACCCAACCGGCCAAGGTTACTTCATTATTAATGTGAGAGGCTCTTAATTCTCCGCAGGTGTGTGTTCTAAACATGTGTTTATTAAAAATTGAATATTGATATAATTGTTATGGTTTTCAAAGGTTGTTGCATCTGAATGGCTGAATATTGATTTACGGTAAAAGAGTGCGACGCCTATGAAGCTAAATAGTATTCCTTTTGCCGGGTACATAAAAAATAGTACATTTCGGGCATTGGGCTTTTAGTCAAAATAGTTGTGTCGTTCCTTTAAACTGCAAAGCTTTTGGCAGCCATTAAGGGCTGCAAAGATAACTGAATAGGCTGTTTTGAGAAAATACTAATCTGCAAACACCTGGCTAACGCTCTTATGCCTGGGTGCATACCACAAATAATAATATGCCAAAATAAGAATGCCCAGTACAAATGGTATTACAGCAAGGTATTTGTAGCTGATATCGCCATAAACCGGGTAGCCATCAAAATGCAAAAATTCGCTAATCATCCAGTAAGAGTTGGCCGAAATCCAAAGGATGATGGCCAGGTTGTGGGTGAGCTCGCTCATAATGCGCCGGGTACGCCATGCAATGATAACGGCAATAGTGAGTGTAGGAAAAATCATTAATATCCCAAGTGGCTTCCAAATCATACACCAGGAAATATCTTTTATTAACCAAAAAACAATATGCAGGTTTTCCATTTTGCGATAGCGGAGGGGAATGTTGTAAACGGGCTGATTGGACATGGGAGTTGATTGGTTGATTGGTTGATTGGTTGATTGGTTGATTGGTTGATTGGTTGATTGGTTGATTGGGTAAGTTAGACCTTTTTTGAAAAACATCATTCTTGTTGCTACTCTATTTTTATTGGATACTGTGCTAATAGTCCGGCGAGATTAGTGGCGGAAAATTTTGCATTGTTTACATTATTTTTTTCCGGATGTATGTTGAAATGCAGGGCTTCTCTAAAATCGGATTTTTCAATATCTGTATTTTCAAAGAGTGCGCCGCTGAGGTTGGCTCCGGAAAAATTGGCTTCGGGTAATTGGGCTTCTGTGAAATCTACTTCCTGTAAAATACAGTTACTGAAATTTGTTTTTTTTAGTTTGAGCTGATAAAATGAGGAATGACTAAGATTACAATCTACAAAATTCATTTCCAATAAAAATTTATTGCTGTTTTCAAAATGAAGACCCAACATTTTGCAATGTTGAAATTGCACGTTTCTAAAGCCGCTGTCCATCAATTTGGCATTGCTTAAATCGCAGTTGACAAATGTGCAATCGGTAAAAAATGTTTTTGATAAATCGGCACAAGCGAAATTGCATTGGGAAAAATTACATTTTTCGTATTCACCGGTTTCAAGCGGATGGCCGGTAAAATCTTTTTGTTCAAAACTTTGATTGTATATATCTGCTTTTTCCATGTTGGTTTCAAAAGTACAAATAAAAAGCTGTTGCAATTTTTGTTTGCAACAGCTTTATGAATCAATAGCAATTTTTAAAAACTATTATTCCACATTCACTCTTACGCCTTCGCTATGGCTGCTAAACTCGGGCGCATACATGCTTTGAATGGTTGTAATGCCATTGCTGAAATTGCCCACCTGGCTTACAAAAAGAGGATACTCAAAAACATAAGAACCACGGGGTAGCCAACTGATAAAGAAATTAGTGCTGGCATCTTTAGTGCTTTCGTAATAACCTAAACCGCCCTGCCATTTGTATTGACTCAGCACATTTACGGGTTCCATAGTGGCAGCACGCATGTCTTTCATGTGAATGTATTCCATGTCTCTATCTACTTTAAGTTCAATACGCACTTTCACTTTGTCGCCTACTTTTAAAGTTTCACCTTCTTTTATTTCTTTTAATACAGGGCCTCGTTCGCTTGCCTGCTCTACAAATAATTTTTTCTTTAATTGTAATGGAGTAGCGGCCGCAGTTATTTTATCGAGGTTTTCAAAGTATTGCCAATAGGCTGCACCCCAGGAAGTGCTGCTACCCACAGAAGGATTTTGTGAGGTGCTTTTATTGATTGAAACAGTTATATTTCCCATTTCGGGTTTTACTTTTTCGGCGCTAAATGTTTGTTTAAAATATCCGGTACCGGCTTCGGTTTTTACATCGTTGCTGTTAATAGTAGTGCTGCCTAATTGAATAGTAACCGATTTTTCTTCGCTTAGCCAGTTGCTTCCATTTAAGAGTAGGGCATAAACCGCTTCTGCAGTAGCTTTAGTGGTTTTCCAATTTTGTACCTGCTTTTGTTTAAGCAGCCAGGTTTTTAAATCGTCCACCGTTTTGTTGTCTTTGTTGATATCGCTGAACACTTCTACCATTAATGCCTGGCTTTCTACAGGTGCCTGGTGCCAGTAATAACCACCGGTGTTAAACTCTTTCCAGTACATGCCGAGTTCTTCGTGCATAATGGCATTTTGTTTTAAAGAAGCGGTGATGGCTTTAGCTGTTTTATCGTCGTTGGTTCTGTGCAAGGCCAGTGCAATCATGCCTTGCATGTATTTGCTTTGGCTCAACCAATATTTTTGTGACTGCCCTTTAAAATAACTATAGGCTGTGTTTGCATTTGCTGCTATCGGTTTATCGGTGAAAAAACTACGCATGTACAAATACTGAATAGCGGTGTACGACAAATGATTGTCAGTTAGTTTCACTTTGTACTTTAAAAGCTCGTTGTATTCATCTTTTAACCTTGCATCCAAATAAGGAATGGCTTTTTTTAATATTTCGTTCAATGCTTCGTTGTCTTCAGTAGAAACTGCTTTTAATTTTTTGAGGTGGCCAATGCCGGTAATAATGTATTGAGTAATGAAACGGTCATCGGGCCCACCTTTGAACCAGGTGAAGCCACCATTGCTGCTTTGCATTTCTTTCAACTTATTAAAAGTGCTTTGCTTTTCTTTTGACAAGCGAACCATATCGAACAAGATGGCAATATTTTTCTTTTGCTCCGCTTCTGTTTTTGCCTGCAGCACCCAAGGCGTTTCTTGCAACAATGCCGATTTTAATTCTTCGTTTTTTTGAAGATTGCTCAATAGCGCCGCTGTATCTGCTGTTTTCCACTTATCAAAAACTGCTTTTATTTTTGGCGTACTGTTAGCCACATAACTTGCTAAGGTATTGGCATAATAACGATTGAATGTTTGCTCGGCACATTCGTATGGATACTCCATTAAATAAGGAAGTGCCTGTACAGCATACCATGCCGGATTGCTTGTATATTCAATGGTTAATGAATGATTGCTTAAACTGCTGCTATTGCCAGCGTTCAATAATTTTTGAAATAAAAATGTTTTGCTGTTGGTATTGCGCATATTCAAAGGCAGGGTTTCTGTTACCAGCATACGATTGGTTAATACCGGGATAGTCATTTCTTCACCATCGCTAAAAGCCGCCTCCTCCTGTCCTTCTCCTTTGGGGGAAGGAGTTGAAACGGCTTTGATGCGATAGTTTAATGCACTGTTGAAATTAAAGGGTGCACCAAATGGAAACTTCACTGCAACAGATTTACCGGCTTCAACTGTAAAATATTGATGAGGAAAAACATTTTTAAACCAACCATCCACGGGTTTTCCGGTGGCTGCATCAATCAATTCCAATTGAGCGGTGCCGGTAATTTCCTTATCGCTCATATTCACAATTTTGGCAGAGAGTTCCATATCGTCACCTTCTCTTATAAAGCGTGGCGCATTGGGCTGTACCATTAATGGTTTTTGAGTGATAACAGTTTGCTCACTGTACCCACTGGCCAGTTCTTTGGTATGGCCCAGTGCCATTAGCTTCCATTGAGTTAGTGCTTCGGGCATGGTAAAGCTAAAGCTGATATTGCCCTCGGCATCGGTAGTAAGCGCCGGAAAAAAGAAAGCGGTTTCGTTGAAGTTTTTACGAATTTGAACTTCGCCGCCAGATTGTTTGTTAGGCGCTTTCGAATTAACTATATCATCGCTTTTAATTTCTTCAACCTTTTCATCCTCTCCGTCTTTCACCACTTTTGGTGGGGTGAACTTTTGTTGATTCTCTGCTAGTGGTGCAGGGGCAGCCATGTCTATATTGGCTTCTTCTAACACTACGCCTGAAGTTTTCGCTCTTAAACTTCTGCTATAGTAACCGTCATATCCTTCATTCCATCCATCAGTGGCAAGCATATCATAAAATTTCTCCGGTACATTGCTGTAGGTATAACTGAATTTATGGTATTCTGTGCTGGGCACCGATTGAAAATTATTGTTGGTCCATTGTATGCTTTTACCGTTTTGTGGCCATATTGATTTTAAATTGTTCCAGCTATGTGGTGTGAATTGATCGAGTGAAGCATCGTACATACTAAGCAACATTTCTGCTGCTAATTTTTGACCTTTATCACCACTTATTTTCATGGTCCATTTTTCCTGAGCACCCGGCAAAAGTTTATCTCTAAAAGTAGAGAAGCTAATGTTGAGGTCTTTATTGTTCCAGGGTACGGTTAAACTATTATTACCAATGTAAACCCGGTTGTTTTTTACAAATACATAACTGAGGTTTATGCCGCCTCTATCTTCTTCGGTAGCTACAAAAGATTGGTTGAATGTTTTTGAAGCATTGATAGCATTATATTGTGTACTAACGGGCAGGCCTGTACGAGTGGTATTTTGAATCAACCAAATTTTATCGAACCCGGTTTGCAGGCTGTACGATAATTTTTGCCCCGGCTCGGCTTTATGATTGTCTGCCGAAAAAATGATGGGTTCGTTTATTTTGTTTTCCTTTTTATCGGTCAGGCGAATATACTTTTCTGCTTTTACCGCTTCGCCGTATTTATCGGTAGTGGTTACAATAATTTTATACCATCCTGCCGGCAATGTTTTTTTGGGTAGGGCAAAATTGCCGTTGATACTGCTACTATCTGTAGCCTCCATTATTTTTGGGCCAACGGTCCATTTACTTACCTGGTCTTCGTCGGCATACACATCATGCGGAAAAAGTTGATAGTATGTTTCTTTGTTCATTACAAATTGATCGGGCTGGTTCCAATAACGAGTACGAAAAATGCGGCCGGGCTCTTGCAAAGCAAACATGCTGAACTGTATGGTTGCTTTTTCGTGCAAACCATTTAGGTTGGTACTGGTAACTTTTATGTTTTTGATACTGTCGGCAGCCATTGTTTCGGCAGCGCCAATATTGAGTTGCAATGCCTGGTAAGCTACGGCTACAGTGGTTTCGCCGCTTCTTGTTTCGCCATTAATATCAGTAACATCGGCAATTACATCGTAGTAAAAAATGGGTTGGTCTTTTTTGTCAACGGTTTCATCGGGAATGGCTTTGAAATTAATTTCAAAATTTCCATCGGCATTAGTTTTAACTGAGCCATTGGTAATTTCCATTTCCTCGTTGTTGCCATAAGGAGGCCATATTCTATAACCGCTGTGCCACCACATTGGGTACTGCACTTTTCTTACTACCCGGTAAGCCACCGAAGCACCGTCGATATTATTGCCTGCATAGGCTTTGGCATTACCGGTAACTTTTACAAAATCGTTGATGCGATAACTGCCTTCGGGCTTTTTTATTTCAACCGAAAATTTTGGGCGTTTGTATTCTTCTACATTAAAATACTGCTGGTTGTTGTTTTTTTCATCCTGTATAGAAAACTGGCCGTTGAGTAATCCTTCGGGTAATTTAAACCGGCCATTAAAGGAGCCATACTCATTGCCGGTTACAGCCAGCGTAGAAACTTTTTCTCCATTAACATCATACAAAACAATATTGGTTTTAAAGCCGGGAACAATTTCGTTTTTTCTGCCGCTTTCATCGGTACTTATTACAATGCCTTTAAAAAATACGGTTTGCCCGGGCCGATAAATTGCACGGTCGGTAAATAAGAAAGTTGTCTTGCTGCCTTTTTCCTGGTAACTGTTGTAATCGTAACTGCCGTAATTGTCTGCTGTAAACAATTCATCGTTGGCAGTTGTAATTTGAAAACTATTGTTGTAACGATTAGCCGGGATTACCAATTTTGCAAGCCCATTTTTATCGCTGGTAAAAACTTCTCTTTTGGTTTGAAGATATTTCCTGGCATTGTAATCGTAACGATCTTCCCAAACTGTAATGGTAGCTTTGGGTAAAGGCTCACCGGTATTGCGATGCAGCACATACAATTCTTTTTGATTGTTATAAACATAGCTAATATTGCTGATGTAGGTGAGTTGCTTGGAAATGATATTTTCTTTTAAAGAAAAATCTTTGTTGATGCTTGCCAAAATAAGAAAGGTGCCAATGGGCAAAGCTTCCATTTTTATTTCGGTGCTGTGCTCCTGTAAGTCTTTAACATTGGGCAAGGTTAAGTTCCATTCCTTTTCGGCTTTCATTTTTACCAAAGTATTCCAAAGAATATCCTGGCCTTTCATTTCTAAATCTCTTAGCGCTGTTCTATTTATTTTTATTGCTCTAAGATAAAGCGCAGTGGTATTTTTATAGGTTACCAAACTGCGAAAGGGCTCATTGGGTAAGTTTACTTTTTCTGTTTGCAAACTGAGCGATGGTTGCATTACACTCTGCAATATATTTTTAGCATTGATAGCTCCAACCGATTTTGGATATTTGGAAATTACCTGCTCCAGTAATTCTTTTGCTTTTACAATTTCAAATTGGCCGGCTGTATGTTTTAATGGCTGATATTTTTCTCCATTTTTGATGTACAACCTGGCCCGCATTACCATTGCGGTAGCAGCATATTCACTGGATGCAAAGTTTTTTTCTATGGCCAATAATGCATTTTCGTACAATGTTTCTTTATTGGTAAAAATGCCATGGGTATTGGCAAACTCCAGGCGAATTAAATCAGCGTCGAGCAGGGCATTGGTATTACCATCTTTTAAATGAAATTTTAAAATGCCCTGCAACAGATTTAGCGCATTGTAAAATGGAGAAACCGTATCGGCGGTGGGAAAACCGGCATTTACAAATTCGGCAACGGGTGCAAATATTCTTTCATCGTTCAATATAAATTTGAAAGCAGGTTGTATTACATCGTTCTCGGGGTTCATAAAAAAGTCAAGTGCTCTATGTGCCAAAAAATCGTATAGGGTAGGACGTAAGCTTCTTGTATTTTTCCCTTTTGTAATAATGGCGTCTAAACCATCAAGTGGAGTGCTTTTAAGTAAAATTTCGTTTTGTAAAGATTCTTTGTAAATGTTGGAAGTAGTGCTTACCAGTTTTACAATACTCCAGGTGCTAATGTCGTTACTGAGTTCCTGGGTGAGCGGAGAGCGGTCGTAAAATTTCCAGCGATTATTTTCTTTATAGCTGTTTAATAGCTCTGCCTTCATACTCAATAAAATATTTTTGGCGGGCGCTTTGGTTTTGTCAATCAAAGTATCCAGGTAGAAAACATTGTTTTCCCTGTTATCTTCTTCTACCATGTTTCTATATTTCATTTGATACAT
>DEHT01000067.1:49636-71348 GCA_002352045.1 Chitinophagaceae bacterium UBA2793
TGTTGTAATACAAATATAATTGCTGGTTAGCCAATTTGGCATTATGATGTAGGATTGGGTACTATTGCATAAACCTTACCAGTTATTCTTTAACTATATTTTAAGCATCTGTACTGTTACAAAGGAATGTATTTTGACTCTATATAGTTGTAAGCAATTAATAAAACCTAAAGCCACTTTACATGAAAATACTACACAGTTTTTTGGCAGATATTATAGCAAGCATCTTTGGAAAAAAATTAAAGCCTATTCCTATTCCGGTAAAAAAATAATTTAATGTTGGTTTTTAGTGGCTATACTTTAAAGGGTTTGAGCGTGGGCTCGGCCCTTTTTTTTGAGCTGCGAGCCATGTGCTAAAAGTTCATAGCTTTTTAACCTTTTATTATTTTTTGATGCTTTTACATTTTTAAGCGGCTACTATCCTATGGTTAATTGTTCACTTTAAATTTCAATTGTATGAAAAAGATTTATACCCTTGTAGCCCTTGTTTTTTTATCGCTTGCTTCTTTTGCTTTTAACAGCAGGCTTAGTATTAGTACTGTTGACAATAGTAATCGCATATTGGTTGTGATAGATGGAAAGGTTTATAAAACCGGGAATGGCCAAAATAACGATATAGTGATTGATGACCTTAGAGCCGGTTACCACAGCGTTAAGCTGTATAAAACCAAAGGCAATTATTTTGGCTGGGGAAACAATAGGCATAGGGGCCGGGAAATACTGATGTATAACGGTAATGTGTATGTGCGAAATGGTTACCATACCGATATTTTAATTAACCGTTTTGGAAAAGCATTTACAGATGAAAGNNTGAAACAAAGTATTGCCAACGAAAGTTTTGAAGACAATAAAATGAGTATTTTAAAAACAGCTATCAGGGATAATTGGATTAGCACTAACCAGGCTACAGCTTTGGTTAAACTGTTTAGCTTTGAAAATAATAAACTCCATATTGCAAAGCATTGCTATAAATACACAACCGATTATCAAAATTATTATTTGGTGGCCAATGCCTTTAACTATAGCAGCAGCAAACAGGAGTTGTTGCAGTATATAGAAGCTAACAAGAGAAACCACTAAAGCAGCCTTTTTTTTCAGCCATAACGAGCCGCCCGGGAAACCGGGTGGTTTTATTTTGAAAAAGTTTATTAAAGATAGTATGCTGAAAATAGCCCGGATTGAAGTGGAAATAGCCGGAGTAAACGGAGGCTATTGAAACGGAAAGCCGGAAACCGATGTTGAAGAAAATTTTGCAGCCGATGCTCCAAATAAAAATCGCCCCAATTAAGGAGCGATTTTTTTTATAGAGATTCTCAATGATTATTTTTTCATTACATCGGCAATGGTTTTGCCAATATCTGCCGGGCTTGCTACCACATGAATGCCGCACTCGCCCATAATTTTCATTTTTGCTTCGGCGGTATCATCGGCTCCGCCAACAATGGCGCCGGCATGGCCCATTCTGCGGCCGGGAGGCGCCGTTTGGCCGGCAATAAAACCAACCACCGGTTTTTTGTTGCCGGTAGATTTTATGTATTGAGCCGCTTCGGCTTCCATGCCACCACCAATTTCACCAATCATTACAATGGCATCGGTATCGGCATCGTTCATAAATAATTCAACGGCTTGTTTGGTAGTGGTGCCAATTATAGGGTCGCCGCCAATACCGATAGCAGTTGAAATACCGAGGCCTGCTTTTGCCACCTGGTCTGCCGCTTCGTAAGTGAGCGTACCCGATTTTGAAACAATACCTATGCGGCCTTTTTTGAAAATAAAACCTGGCATAATGCCTACTTTACATTCTTCGGCAGTAATTACGCCGGGGCAGTTGGGTCCAATTAATCTTGTTTTGCTTCCTTGCAAATAATTTTTCACTTTCACCATATCGGCCACAGGAATGCCTTCGGTAATACAAATTACCAATTCAATGCCTGCATCGGTAGCTTCCATAATAGCATCGGCAGCAAAAGCAGGTGGCACAAAAATGATACTTACATTGGCACCGGCAGTTTTTACTGCATCGGCAACGGTATTAAATACCGGTTTATCCAAATGGGTAGTGCCGCCTTTTCCGGGTGTAACGCCGCCTACCACATTGGTTCCGTACTCAATCATTTGCGTGGCGTGAAATGTACCTTCGGTACCGGTAAAGCCCTGCACTATTACTTTTGAATTTTTATTTACTAATACTGACATAAGCAGATATAAAGGGTGAAAAATGTGGCGCAAAGATAAGGCAGTATATTTATTTAAAAAGCCATTAATTTCATTAATAGATTATACTGCTTTTGTCTTTGTATGAATTTGAATTGTTATACTAATTGTTTCTTTTTTACCACAAAATAAATGGCAGCAATAATGAAAAGCAACCCTATAATGGTTGCCCATAAAGTAACGGTATTGCCTGTTTTATAACTCTGTGGTTCAAACCTAAATTCAATTTTGTGATTGCCTGCCGGTAAACTCATACCTCTTAAAACATAGTTGGTTCTAACATAGTCTGTTTTTTTACCATCGAGATATGCGTTCCAACCTTTATCGTAATATACTTCGCTGAATACGGCAAACTGTGCTGTGGCCGATTTATATTCGTAGCGAACCGTATCGTTGATGTTTTCAATCATTCGGATAGATGCGGTAGAATCAAACACCGGATTTGCTTTCAAAAGCGATTGATATCTTTTGTCAACAAAAGCGGTATCGGTGGGATTAAAATTGTCTAAGGCCTTCATTTCTGCATCGGCGTTTTCTACTACCTGTACATGTTTTACAAACCACACATTTCCCAGGGCATTATTATTTAATTGTGCCATCGGTTGGCCGCTTTGTGGATCTTGAACTATAAAATATTTTGTATTCAGCATATTGAAAACAGCCATATTTCCTTTTGATAGCTGGCGTTCAATTAAATCCTGGTAAATAGCCAGTTTAGCAGGGTTGTACCCGCCAACAGAATTAAAATGGTAAGATGGTTTTGCATTATTAAATGGATCGTCGGTATTAAATACCCTTATATTTTTATAGTTAGGGTCTTGCATTACCATTTTATCGGCGGCGCTTGGAGCAAATTCTTCTTCAATATTTGTTTGCTCTACAAAATTATCGGCCTTTAAGTATCGCTTGCCAACCGGTATAAGGTCGAAAGTAACCAGCACCAACATAGCAATGGCAACTGTAAGGGCATTGAGTTTTCCTTTAGCGAAGAACCAAACCAATGCAAGGCCTGCGGCCATAAATAACAAGCTTCTTAATAAGTCGGCACCGTACATTGCTTTACGGTCGGCACTGAGAGCGGTTACTACGGTTTTGCCAACTTCAGCAGCCTGGGCCTGCATTTCGGGAGTGGGTTGCTGGCCTCTTGCTAACGACATTAAAACCTGGTTGCTAAAATTTTCTTTTAACATACCGTCGTTAGTACCACTATAACCAAAGCTGAAATATAAAAGAATAAGTAAGCCTGCAAGTATTGCAGTAGCAATGGAAGCCTGTTTAAGTTTTTTAAACATTAAGGCTTTTGAATCGCTTCCAAATAAAAATTTGTTTAAGGACAATGCAGCCAATAAGGGCAATGTTAATTGTGGAATAACAAGCGCCATGGTGGGCGCTCTGAATTTTTTGTAGCCGGGCATGTAATCGAAAATAAAATAATTAAATGCTTTAAAGTTGGAGCCCCAGGCAAGCATAATTGCAAAAACCGTTACGGCCAATATCCACCATTTATGTTTTGCATCTACATAAAATAAACCCAATATGGCCAGTAAACAAATAATAGCACCTACATACACAGGTCCCGATGTGCTTGGCTGTGGCCCCCAATAAGTGGGCAATTGTGTGGCAATAGATTCATTGTATCCAACTTCACTTAAAGCCTGGGCCGTTTTTGATTTTTCGGTTAACTCTCCTCCGGAACTACCGCCAAAAATGCCCGGTACGGCCAATGTAAGTGTTTCATCAATGCCATAACTCCAATTAAAAGCATAGTCTTTATCGAGGCCGCCCTTGGTTTTATTGGCAGCATTGGCTGTAGTATCGGTTAGCTCGGATCGGCCGCCACGCATGGTATCTTTTGAAAATTCGTAGGTAGGCATTAATGATAATGCTGCCGATGCTAAGCCTATACCACCTGCAAATAAAGCTAAGGCACCCGATTTTGCTATGTGCAATAGTTGTTTTTCTTTAATGGCTTTTATAGTGTACGCAACAGCGATAGCTAAAGCAATCATTAAAGTATAATACACTATTTGTAAGTGGTTTTGTGCAATAAACACTACGGAAAATAAAATAAGCAATGCGGTGCCCGACCAATATTTCTTTTCTAAAATCATTAAAAAAGAAGCAATCACTGCCGGAGCATAAGCAATGGAAGCCATTTTGGTAACATGGCCTACCATAATGATAATAGGGTCGTATGTGGAATAAGCATAGGCTAAACTTGCCATAATACCAATCCAGGGATTTATGCGCAGCACCAGGCACAAAAAATAAAAACATATACATGCTACAAAAAAGAAATTGATTGGTTGAGGTAAGCCAAGGCTAATAACTTTATCGAAGTATGCAAGGGTTAAAGGTTGAGTAGCATCCATTGCTATTTGGTAAGCAGGCATACCACTGAAAAGGCTATTGGTCCACAAAGGAAAATGGCCATACTTTTCTTTAAACTCAAAACTCTGCTGCACCATGCCACGCCAGCCTTGCAAATCGTGCTGGTACACTACTTTGCCTTCCAGTGCCGGTTTACAAAAAACAATGGCAACCAATAAAAAAATACCAATTGCAATAAGGTGGGGTAAAATTTTTTTAAAATCAATTTTCATTTATGATAAATATTTATAGGAATGAATGTGTTTTTGTTTGTTGCAGCAAAATAAAGGTATTTTATTAAAGATAGCGTTATTGCAAAGGTACAGCCTGCCTAAACTAATTTAAGCCTGTACAAAATTGGCTTAAAACATTTTGTAAAAATGTGGTTTGCCCGAATAGATGGCGGGAGTGAGTTTTAATAGCACAAAAACATTTTTTGTAAATCCTAACCATTTTTTCCATTCGTAAAAAGGGCTTTTTAGAGAAATTAAACTATTAATGGTTGAACATAATAAGAAGAAGGGAATTTCAAAAATTAAAACCAATAAGTGAAAAATAAACCAGCCAACACCCCACTGTTTTCTAATTTGAACCATGCCCGATACTAAGAGCTGCAACCCNNTAATACAAAAAGAAATCTTCATCCAGCAATCCTGCTTTTTGGATGGCCTGTTTTTTTACCATTAAATAAGCACCATTTATCCAGTCAACTTTTTCTTCTTTGCCGGCTTGTGGTAGGTTGGTTTTTTTGATACCGGCCAAAAGTGCCAGCCACTTTGCAATAGCACCTAAATAGGGTAGTGTTAGCAGCCTGTTGAGATTGCCTTTTATAAAATAGTTGCCGGTAATTTGTGGCGTTTCGTCGGCATTGAGCAACTGGGTGGCGGCAGCAATATTGTTGCTATTTAATAAGCGTTGGTAACAATGATTAATACTATCGTCCTTAATAAGGGTATCGGGGTTTAACAACAAAACTATATTGCCCGAACTTTGCCTGATACCTTCATTATTCCCTCTTGCAAACCCTGCATTTGAACCCATGTCAATCCATTTTACGGATGGGAATAAATTTGTAATCTGCTGCCTGCTATGGTCGCCCGATGCATTGTCAACTACAATCCATTCAAAGTTTTTTGCAGAATCAAATTCAAATGCGCTTTTCAGACAATTGATAATATAGTTGGAGCTTCGATAATTAACAATGATGATGCTTAAGGACATTATTCTTCTTTTGCAAAGGAATAAGTAATGTAACAAAATAACATAATTAATTTCGAAAATAAGCCTTTACGAAGCATGGCCGGAGAAAATAGTTTTTGAGTAGCTACCATTTTTTTTAACGCATTGGGTATTTTATTTCCACCTGCATATTCTCTTAATTGTTCTAAGCTTCGGATATCGGCGTTTCTTACAAGGCGCCAATATTCATCGAATACTTTAATGTTTTTAATTGACCGGGAACCCAATTGCAACCTATGTAATTTAAGCGGCAACAAACATTCCCTAAGAAATACCACATCGTGTGCAGCGCTTACACCGCCTTCTTCAAAATGAGCAATTAATATGGATGCATATTTGCTGTTGGATTCAAATTGTAAAAAATAACGGATATTAAATTCCCAATCGGCATGAAGCCTGTAATGAATACTATAGTTGCCAAGTTTTTCAAAAACAACCTTATTGTAAAAAATTGCCTGGTGCGAAATGTTTTTTTGAAGCAATTTTTCCAGGTTAAATTCACCGTCGTATTTTTTGCCTTTTAATAATACATCTCCATAAAAAAAATGTCCATTGTAGTTTTGAATGTTTTCTGCAACCTGTTTTAAAACATTATTGTTGGCTAAATAGTCGTTGCTTCCCAAAAAATATAACCATTCCCCGCCGGCATTATGAATGCCCTTATTCATTGCATCATAAATTCCATTATCTTTTTCCGAGCTGAATTTTATCCTGTTGTCTTTGGACGCATTGGTTTGTATTATGGCAATTGTATTATCCTTAGATATGCCATCTACAATTACAATTTCAAAGTTGGAATACAATTGCTCAAGAATACTGTTTAATGTTCTTTGCAAGGTAGCTTCCGAATTATAAGTGGGGATTATTATGCTAAAAAATGGGCTATTCATAATTTCTGTGGCTATTTTAACCCGGCTGAAAAAATTTTAGTAAATATAGAGTAAGTTGTTGCAATGCCTGTAATTGTTTCGGCAGATAAAATAAACTAACCTTTTTATGTTGAAGAAATTAATTGATTATATACTTTCCATTTATAACCATTCAATACGCAACCGGCGCATTACTTGTTGTTGTAATTTTTTTAGCTTGCCTATTATCCGCATTAAGCCTACTTCCTTTATACTATTATTATTTTCCCCGGTTTTTGTACGATGATGATTTAATAATTGGCCATAAGAAGAATTGCTATAGGGTTTTTCTGCATAATAATTAACCTGCTTTTGAAAATATTGGTTTACACAATTAAACTCGTTTGCTACCCTAAAAGGGATTGTTTTATAATGGTTGCCAAATTGAGAGGGCATCCGATGCAGTGGAACCTGCAATTTTTTTGCCAGCAAAGATAGTACAGACTGATCCCTCCTATGCTCTACAAAACTTAAAAGGTTTTTTTTGCAGGTATTGGGTAAGTCGGTAATTATTCTTTCATCTGCGCCATACCTTAGCCATTCCGTAAGAAAAAAAATGCTTTGATCACATTTTCTAAATAAAGAAAATGCAGCATCGCAATGGGTGGCATTCCAATATTCCTTGCTGTCGCAATCCATCAATACAAAACAATCTCTTTTTGTCCATTGCTTGTTTTTAAAATTACCGTTGGCAAACAATACTATGGGTTGTTCTTTTGTACAAATATTTATTAGAGGGTCAATTTTGTTAATAAACTCAATGCCACAGTCGCTATAAACTACAATATCACCTTCCGATAAAGTATTAAGCGTTTCTAAAATTATATAGGGTTTCCAGAGCCAATAACCAATACCTTTTGGTTGCTGTAAAATATTTATGTGCTGTTGGTAAAAAGGCTTTTGTTTTAAGTCGTCAAAATCGTAGGAATTAATATGTTCAATTCCATACATTTTGGCGGAATGGTTTAAACGATTGCGGCTATCGTTGAATAATTTATTAGATAAGTTTGTAAGAACTACTTTCATTCACTATAACTTAAAGTTGGAAATAATTCCTACTGTATGTGGAGCTTCATTTTGCCCTACCCACCCGTTTATATTCATGAGGTAAATATCTTTTATGTTGTATTGCTTGTCGTACTTACGGATGATTTTGTAAAACGAATTTTGCATTTTACCAACAAGGTCATCCCATACTATTACAAACTTATCGTTCAATAAATTGTATTTCACCAACATTTCAAATTCAAAAAGGATGGCCTTGGGTGTGTGCAATGCATCGGAAAATACCATGTTGAATTTTTGGCCTTGTAGTTTTGCCCAGCTTTGTTCATCCCATACATCGGCACATAAATATTTTACAACTGAATTTTTAAACTTGTAGGTTTTTAAAGAGGATGGGCTTTTTTTAATGGACTTTGATTTGGTTGCCCATTCTTCACTTTCAACAAAATTGAATTTTTTTTCCATTACCGGGTTAATTTCTTCAATGTCGAAGCCTACAAATTGGCCATTGTTATGGAAGTTAACCACCTGCAAAAAATTTTTACCAACCGATACGCCTATTTCAAAATAATTAATTTTTTCAAAATGTTTTTGGCTAATAAACTGAATTAAATCTGTATAAGTAAGTCCATTTCCTATTGGCTTGTTTATTTCTGTTTTAATAAAATCGGGCACCCCATAATTAAAACAAGATTGCTTGAAAGCATCTTCATCTATCCAATTTTCAACCATTTGCAGCGTATGACGGTTTATTTTCTTTATCTCCTCCATTGCTGCTTCCGGAAAATCAAATGTTGGTTTAGCCGTTATTGGTTGAACAAATATATTTTTTAAAAAGTCTATCATAAAAGTTTACATTTTAATGGCTAAACGGCCTGTGTAGTCAATCCTATTGAGGAAAATGTTCAATTTTCTTTTTTCTATAAATTCATCCACTGCTTTTTTTGACCCGCTCCAATGCCCATAATCATCAATTATAAGTACGCCGCCGGGCACCAGGCTGTCGTAAAGGGTTTCTAATTCAATCTTGGTTGATTCGTACCAATCGGTGTCTAATCTTAATACAGCTATTTTTCCAACACTTGCATTGGGTAATGTATCTTCTACCTTTCCTTTAATAAAAAAAAGTTTTTCTGCCGGGTAGTTTGTTTTAATCAAATTGGATTTTACTTCATCAATTGTAGAGTAGCACCAAATATTATCACCATTATTTTTGTCGGCTTTTTCCAATAACTCCTGTGCATTTTTATTGTCAATGGCGCTTACATCTTCATTGCCAGGCTCCGACATTCCTTCAAAGGTATCGAATAAATAAAGCTCCCTGCCGGTATCGTGTAACTGTAAAAGTTTTTTGGCAACCAACATCATACTTCCACCTTTCCATACACCACATTCAACAATGTTTCCGGAAATATTATTTTTTACAATATAGTCAATAGCTCTTGATAAGCTTACCAGTCTTTCTTTGCTCGTCATGGTCATTTTTTCTACAAACTGAATATTGGCTTGCTCTTCTTCGGAAAAATCCGATGGAAAATCGTTGGCCAAATTTCCCCTGCCGGCAAGTATAGACTGTTCTATATTTTTGGTAAGAATGGTTCTTTTGAGAATAGATGAAAGAATATTCATTTTTTTATTTTTTAAAATCCATTTTAAGTTGAAGCGAATGCCTACATATTTTGGGCATTTAAAAAACTATTTCTACTATCTGCAAACTTTTATAGAAAGTAGTTTTTGTCAATTTCGCAAAAGGTTTAAATAATTGTTTCAGGAATTGATTCGTTAAGCTTGTTATTTCAATTTTCTTTCAAATTGCCTTTTGCTTCCATCATCCGCATTTGTTTGGCATCCTGCAAAAATTCGGAGGCAAATATAAATTCGTTGAGCAGTTTGTTGTCCGAAAAAATAATGTCTTTGCTATTGCCGCTCCATTCTTTTTTGCCCTGTACCATATACAAAATGTTATCGCCAATTTCCATTACACTGTTCATGTCGTGGGTATTAATAATGGTGGTCATGTTGTATTCAATAGTAAGTTCTTTAATGAGTTTATCTATTACCATGGAGGTTTGAGGATCGAGGCCGGAGTTGGGTTCGTCGCAAAAAAGATATTTTGGATTTAGAACAATTGCCCGGGCAATGCCCACTCGCTTTTTCATACCACCACTAATTTCCGATGGAAATTTATTATTGTTGCCGGTAAGGTTTACTCTTTCCAATACTTCGTTTACCCGATTTAGTTTGTGTGCATGATTGTGGTGCGTAAACATGCTGAGCGGAAACATAATGTTTTCTTCTACCGTCATACTATCAAATAGTGCCGAGCCCTGGAACAACATTCCTACCTGCTGGCGGAGCATTTTTCTTTCTTCGGCATTCATGTCGGTAAAGCTTTTGCCGTCGTAAATAATTTCGCCTTCATTGGGTTCAAAGAGGCCAACCAGGCATTTTTGCAGCACCGTTTTGCCACTACCGCTTTGGCCAATAATTAAATTGGTTTTGCCTGTTTCCATTACATGGCTTACACCATCGAGTACCACTTTATCGCCGAAAGATTTTTTTATGTTTTTGAATTCAATCATTTATTTTCTTATAAAAATTATTGAAGTAAAAGTGCTGAAAGTACAAAGTCGGCTAATAGTATCATTATACAACTCACCACTACTGCCTTTGTACTTGCTCTTCCAATTTCTAAGGAGCCACCTTTTACATGGTAGCCAAAGTAAGCTGAAATAGAACTTATTAAAAATGCAAAATTGAAGGCTTTTGCCAGCGCAAAAAATACATTGTATCCCAGGAAACCCTCGGCCAGCCCACGGTCAAAGGTATCGTTTGATAAAATATTGGTAGCAGCGCCGGCCAATCGGCCACCCCAAATACCCAGTACCATTGATAAAATTACCAGCATGGGAATGGTAAAAATAGCTGCAGCAATTTTGGGCATTACCAAATATGTTTTGGTATTAATACCCATAATTTCCAGGGCATCTATTTGTTCACTCACCCGCATATTGCCCAGCTCGCTGGCAATTTTACTGCCTACCACACCTGCTAACACTATGCATACAAGGGTAGGAGCAAACTCCAGGATTACCGTATCTCTTACAATTTGTGCAATCACCGTTTTTGCAATTAAAGGCGACACTAATTGATAAGCCGTTTGAATGGCGCTTACCGCACCAATAAAAACCGAAATGATACATACAATACCCAAAGAGCCAATGCCAATATCGGAGCATTGATGCATAAATTCTTTCCAATACATTTTTGCATTTTCGGGTTTGCTGAACATGCGTTTCAGCATTAATATATATGCACCAATATGATTAAATAATTTCATGTGGCAATGATTGGTTTGTTTTTAATGGGTTAGTTAGTGGATGTTTTTTTAGAACGCTGCCACCATTTACTTTTTTTAATTTCTTCCTGTGCATTTACAGCAGATTTTAATTGTGCATCTATTACTGCAATTAAAGTCATATTAAAAATACTACGGGTTGAACTACCCAGTTGCAATATATGCACCGGTTTATTTAAACCTAATAATATGGGGCCTATGCTATCAGTTCCGGCTACTTCCTGCAATAGGTTATAAGCAATGTTGCCGGCAGAAAGATTAGGGAAAATGAGTATGTTAACATCACCACCTAGTAATTCTGTAAAAGGATAATTGTCTTTCAATATTTCTTTATTGAATGCAAGTATGCCTTGTATTTCGCCATCGCAAATAAGAGCAGGGTCTTTTTGTTTTACAATTTCTCTTGCCTGCCTTACCAAATTGGCTTCGGGAGAATTGCTGCTTCCAAAATTGGAGTAGGAGAGCATGGCTACTCTTGGTGTAATGTTTAAATGCCTTACTTCTTTAGCAACCATTAAAGTAATATCGGCCAGTTCTTCGGCTGTGGGGTTAAAGTTTACAGTAGTGTCTGCCAAAAAGAGCGGGCCCTTTTTTGTAAAAATCAAATACATGCCGGCAATTTTTTTCACTCCCGGCTCGGTGCCAATTACCTGCAAGGCTGGTTTTATGGTATCGGGATAATTGCGGCTAAGGCCACTAATCATACAATCGGCCATACCGGTTTCCACCATCATACATCCAAAATAGTTTCGGTCTTTCATTATTTTGGGAGCTTCATATTGGTTTATTCCTTTGCGTTGCCGTTTCTTAAAATATAGTTCGCCAAATTGTTTTCTCAAATCATCACATTCTTCTGCCTTGGGATTCATTATAAGCATACCATCCAAATCAATAGATTGAGCATCGGCAATGCTTTTAATTTTTTTCTCGTCGCCTAATAAAATAGGGAAGCCTACTTTTTCATCATACACCAATTGAGCGGCTTTTAAAATTTTTGCATTTTCGGCATCGGCAAATAAAACTCTTTTGGGAGCTTGCCTGGCTTTGTTGCTAATGGCCCGGCTTAGTTGATTATCTAAACCTAAGCGCCTGTTTAAATTATTTTTATACTCATCCCAATCTGTAATTTGTGTGCGGGCAACACCGCTTTCTATTGCGGCCTTTGCTACAGCCGGAGCCACTGTTGCCAACAACCTTGGGTCAACCGGTTTGGGAATAATGTAAGTAGAACCAAATACAATATTTTTATCGTTGTAAGCAAGGTTCACAATGTCTGATACGGGTTCTTTTGTAAGTTCTGCCAAAGCTCGTACAGCAGCCATCTTCATGGCTTCGTTTATTTGAGTGGCTCTTACGTCTAAGGCTCCACGAAAAATATATGGGAAGCCCAACACATTATTTACCTGGTTGGGATAGTCGCTGCGACCGGTGGCCATAATAATATCTTTTCTTGCTGCAATAGCTATTTCGTAACTAATCTCGGGGTCGGGGTTGGCAAGGGCAAATACCACCGGGTTTTTTGCCATTGATTTAATCATATCTGCACTTAATACATTGCCTACACTTAAACCAATAAATACATCGGCATCTTTCATTGCCTTCTCCAAATTGAGCCCTTTGTTTTTTTCGTCGGTGGCAAAGGGTAGTTTAATTGCTTCTAAATCTTTTCGGCCTTTATGCAATACTCCATCTTTATCAAAAACTATAAAGTTTGAAGGCTTTGCACCTAAAGATTCATACAGCCTAATGCAGGCCATGGCTGCGGCACCTGCACCATTCACCACAAACTTTACTTTGTCGATTTTCTTTTTTTGAATTTCCAATGCATTCAACAGAGCGGCTGCCGAAATGATAGCGGTACCATGCTGATCGTCGTGCATCACCGGAATATTGCATTGCTTTTTTAGTTCCTGCTCAATATAAAAACATTCAGGTGCTTTAATATCTTCCAGGTTTATACCTCCAAAAGTGGGCTCCAATGCTTTTACAATGGATACAAATTTTTGGGGATCGGTTTCATCAATTTCAATATCGAAAACATCTATATCTGCAAAAATTTTAAATAAAACTGCTTTGCCTTCCATTACCGGTTTTCCGGCAGCAGGGCCAATATTGCCTAACCCTAAAACCGCAGTACCATTGCTGATAACTGCTACCAGGTTGCCTTTGGCAGTGTATTTATAAACATCATCGGGGTTGTCGGCTATTTCGAGGCAGGGGGCTGCTACACCGGGAGAGTATGCTAAGGAGAGGTCTCTTTGTGTTTTTGCTTCTTTGGTGGGCACCACTTCTATTTTGCCCGGCCTTCCTTTTGCATGATATTCTAAAGCCTGTTGCTTTCGTAATTCTTTAGCCATAAATTTTTTTTGTTATAATACCGGCTTGCCGACTGTGTTGCCATTGATTTCTTAAATAGCAACAAACAAAAATATAAGCCTGCAATTTACAACTTTTGAAGCGCTGCTCATTCAATCAACCGAAAAGTGCAGGGGATTATTTTTTTGCTTTAAAGCTCCAGGTAATAAAAAACTCAGCAACGGTTTCGCCCTCTTGATTGATGCCGGTTGATTTCATGGTAATTTGTGTGCCTTCGCCACTGTCTATTGCCTGTTGAATGCATTGCTTTACGGCTAAGCCATCGGCACAGGTAAAAGAAGTTTTGCCCGTGGCTTTCTTATAAAAATTACCTTCTATTTTTAATACCAGCATACTCACAGCAGGTTTGCGGCCATAAATATTTGAAAGTGCTAAAACTCCTGTACTCATTTCGGCTGCCATTGCCAGGCAGGCAAAATAGGTGCTCTTAAAAGGATTGGTGCTAAACCATTTGTAGGGAATGGTTACAATGGCTTTTTCTTCATCGGCATGTTTTACCCTTACGCCACTGAAATATGCGCTGGGTAATTTGGTTAATAAAAATAACCTGAATTTAATGGGATGTTTGATGAGGCTGAAGAAAGACATTTATGAATGAATAATTGATAATGTATAATTTTTGCCAATAAATATTACATGCCGTAGGATGCCGGGCTGAGCATTTTGGGTGTCCACATTTCAAGAAAGTAATTTACTTTTTGACTGTTATAACTGCTTTTGCCATCTTCAAGCGTACCACTTTCCTGCGTATGAATTTTTTCGCCTTTAGCATTTAAAATTATAAATACAGGAAAGCCAAAACGCTGCGGAAAACCATATTTGGCAAAGGTTTTTTTGTTTTCGTTTTCTTTGCTCCAATTGAGATGATAGACCACATAGTTGTTTCCAATGATTTCTTTTATCGACGAATCGGTTTTTGAAAACCGGTCAAACTCAATGCACCATTTGCACCAATTGCCACCCGCCTGAATTAATACATGTTTGTTTTTTGATTTGGCAACCATCAACGCATATTCAATTTCTTTTTCTGCATCGTCGCCCGGATTATACAGGCTGGTTTTTTGAGCATTGGCCATTACAAAAGCAAATAACAAAACGGAAATAAAAAATAATTTCTTCATGGGATAAAGTTAAGCAGGTTTGTACAACGAACAATCCCGGTTGAATAAACCGGGATTGAATTTTAATGTGAAATTTTTTTATTGTTTGTCTATTTCTACAATACTCGTGATAATGCCATTATTTGTAGCAGGTGCCGAAAATTTTACTCCATTATTTTTCCCTGCAGAAAAAACTGTATTGGTTAAAGTTTTGCCATTGAACACTTCGTTTATTTTGGCAGCATAACTGCTTTGTGTGCTTTGGTTGATGGCATTATTAATATCGGTATAATTTAATTCCTGCTTGCTTACCACTATGGCCATAACTTCTTTGTTGCCGATGCTATCGGCCATTATAGATTCTTTTCTTGGAAATAGCCTGTAGCCTGTAATGCCACAATAAGCAGAGTGAATAGGTTTGTAAGGAAACAGTGTGAAACTTTTGCCATTTACATCAGGCGTAAAAATGTAAATATAACATTCCGACTTATTGTTGATTTCCATTTTAAAGCGAGTGCCTTTTTTTACTGGAGAAACGGTGCGGTATATATTTTCGCCCGCAGGTTTTAAAGCAATGTATTGTTTGTTGTCGTTGTTTACTAAGCCTACCTGTGCTTCAAAAGGAACGGTTAAAGCAGCACCTTGCTTGGGCAATGGGTCAATGCCATAAGCTTCTCTTGTAAACTCTACAAAATCGGCATAGCGTACAAAACCAATTCCGTTTTGTCCCCATTCGGGGCCCCAACTGTTCATTATTTCAAATGCACCGCCTTCCAATCTATCATCGTAGCCTATTACACACATGGCATGCCCGCCAAAGCCCATTTGCTGGCGGTCTTGAGCAGTAGGGTGCCAAATTTTTTGCCCCATCATACCTTCCATAAATGAACCGCCCACCATCATGCCAATTACCACCGGTGCATCTTTGGCAAGGTGTTCTTTAATGGCCCTAATGTTTAAGCCATTTACGCCATCACTTTCGGTAAGCCTGGTAAAGCCATGTATTTTTCCCGACTGTGCTTCTTGTGCCAAATTATTACTTGCCTGTCGACTGCAATCATTTTCATCGTAGGGAAAAGATTGATAAGAAACCGCACCATTCTTTTGCATAAACTCCATGGCTCTTTGAATATAAGAACCCTGGCAATCTTCCAAAGCAATATAATTGTATAAAAATGAAGGGCTGTATGCAATTTGATTGGGATTGGTTCTGGTACTGGCACTTTGCAAAATGGTACGGGCAGCATAAGCGCTGCTCCATGCAACACAACTTCCCTGTTTGCCCTGGTTCATACGCTGTGGGGCATAAGCAGCCAGCGATACTCTTTCGGGCAGGGGATTTTTTGCATTGTTGTCTTCGAGCCCTTCATACACACTTGCCTTTTTAAATTCCTCGGGGTTGTAGCTATAACCACTTTGAGAAAACAAACTATTGATTGCGGAAGCCGAATTACAATTGCCACGACCAAAGAAAAAATAAGCACCGGCAGCCAGCAGTAGTAAAACAATAATTCCTTTTCCTTTTCCACCGCCTCCAAATAAACTTAGCAGTATTGGCAAAAAAGACAAAAGGCCGCCGCCGCCTGTATTTCTACCACCACCGCCTGTGTTGTCGTTATAGTCCGATTCATTTTGATCCTGCGGATCATCCACCATGTGTAAAGCCATAGTAATTTTAATTAAGGGTTTGATAAATGAAGGTAGTAAAATTTGAAAAAGTGAAATCTAAAAAGTATTTCATGCGTGCATCCCAAACTTTTGCATAGATAAAAGCATCATAGCACTACTACAGATGAACGTAATGGTTATGGTTTCATTTCCATTGGAAATAAAACCATAACAGAACAAGTTCGCATCGATGATGCCACAGGGATATACTGCCGGTTGCCAATTAAATAATCTTTTAGAATATAAAACGAAAATTTGGGATGCAGCCTATTTCATGCTAATCAATTAAAATAAAATATAAAAACAATTGGAAAGATTAAATGCTACTGTACTTTTGAACTTTATGTAGCACTAATTTTTTGTATGAAATATTTAATAAGTTTTATAGCATCTACTTTTTTGATTTGCCAGGGATATGCACAAAATCCATTTAATAAATCGGCGGATACATATCAACTCATTTACGGAAGTACTAATAATGGTAAAAAAACCGGTAACAATATTATTGTATTAAGCAATAGAGAACAAACGCTGGTGGTAAATGAAAAAGATTTTAAAGGAGAGCATAGTTACCCTTTTGAATTTTTTGTAGTAAACCGGCAAAGCCTGCAGCAGAGCCTGTATGCAGTTTTAGCCGAAAACAAAATAATTGGTACAGTAGATTCTACAGCTATAAAAAATCAAACATTTGAGTGGTTCAATGAAACCAAAACAATCTTAGGATATACCTGCAAAAAAGCAAAGACGGTTATTAACTCAAATACAATAGAACTGTGGTACAGCACAGATGCGCCTGTGAAAGGAGCGCCTACCATATTGGGTCAAAACATTGGCCTTGTTTTAGAGATGGTACGCAATGGCAATTTTACTTTAACTGCTTCCGAAATAAAAAAAATGCCCAATGCACAAATGCAGTTGAACAATACAAACTATCAAAAAATGGATTTGCTGAGTTATAAAGATGAAATTTGGCGTAGCCGTTTTGTTACAATACCATTATTCAACAATCAACTTATTAATTTTTCGGATACGGCTACAGTGCCCGAAGGGGTACTTCGCTTTGCAAGTGGAACCATAGTGTTGAAAAAAGTGAGCTTCCCTAAATTTTCAGGAGCAAAAAAAATATTTTTAGACCTTACCGAACAATCCAACGGTGATGCATACGATAGAACCGGTTCGGTGTTCATGATTTCAAGCAATAAAAAACAATCGTTTTTTGACGCTTTAAAAAATGGCGCTGATGTACTGCCTGTTTTTGAAAACGGGAATGGAAAAAAATACAAAGGTGTGATTGCAACCTCCAATTACGATCCACCAATAGAGTTAATGCGTTTTTTTACACCCTTTGGTGTGAAACAGTTCAATCATATTCAACTTAAAGGAAAGCTATGGAGAGATGCGGTGCATTACCGACAGGAGATTACAGATTTTGCAAGCTTACTCAACGGCAGTGAAATGTATATTGGTGTTTTTATTGGCAATTACGACAAGGGAGGCCATCGCATAAATGCCGGCATTACCATTCATAAAGACGAAGGAACAATACCAACTAAACTGTTTCCACTTTTCAATACACTTAATATTATGGAAATGGCAGGGCAGGATTATGCCACCATGTTTGACAATGAAAACGGGCTTACCATAAATTTTGAATTGAACGAACCTATTCAAAATGCTAAACTGCGCTATACAACCACCGGGCATGGAGGCTGGGGCAATGGGGATGAATTTGTTCCTAAACAAAACAGCATACTTTTGGATAATAAAGAAGTATTTAATCTTATTCCCTGGAGAGAAGATTGCGGTTCGTATAGATTATACAATCCGGCATCGGGCAATTTTGGCAATGGCCTTTCTTCATCGGATTATAGTCGTTCCAACTGGTGCCCGGGAACGGTTACCAATCCATATTTTATTTTGTTGGGTAATTTACCTGCGGGTAAACACACAATGCAAGTAAAAATTCCACAGGGGAAACCGGAGGGTAGCAGCTTTAGTTCGTGGAATGTTTCGGGTGTACTAATAGGTGAGTAAGTGATTTAAGATATTGCTTAAGGTCAACCAGCTTCCAAAGCAGGTTGACCTTAAATTCTATTTCAACCTTTCTAAAACGCCTCTGCGTTTTACAATATTTTTATAATCCCACTGTATGTTTTTCGATTTTTTGAGCCAGCCTTTTAATGCTTTTGTATCTACTTCTTCAAATGATTTATAGCGTGCCTCGGCAGCTTTAAATTTGCCTTCATTCTGCAAGCCTGGTTCGTCAAAACTTTGCCCACTCCAAAAAAGCAGGCGAACACAATCTTTTAATTTGCTGTAACCAACAATGGGGTTGCCATCCAAAAACCAAACGGGATGTGCATGCCAAATTTTATTCTCTGCTTTGGGTAAAGCTTTATCAATTTCTTCTGCCAATAAATTGCAGATGGCCATTTCTTCTACCGAAAGTTTTTGATTGTAAGTGAGCGTATCGGTATGCATCTTTTTTTAGAAAGATACTTTGTTTTTGAATACCAAATCTAATTACATCTTCATGAATAAATAATAAGTTTTGCTTTGATAACCACCAAAACCAACACCCCCTGCAACTGTGGGCGAATACCTGGCTCCGGAAAGGGCGCCTTCTCTTCCACTTTCTGAAGAACCACCCCAAATGAGCATCTCAGTTCCTGTCCATGCAATACGACTATTAGCTCTTGGATCGGGTGATCCTGATGTTGCAGGAATCTCATGCCAGCTATTTTGAGAAAGATTATAATATGCGCCAGAATTTACTTTTACATAACTATTGTCTAGTTGTTTTTCAAAACCTCCCCATAAAAAAAGCTTCCCATCTCCATAAACTGTCGAATGACCAAACCTGGGACTGGGTAAATTCAAAGATGCCAGTTGTGTCCATGTATTGGTTACAGGGTTATATTTTAAAGCCTGATTGCTAAAATTATCCAAGCCCGGAATTCTGCCTCCATATATTATAACTTCTGTTCCTGTCCAATGCATTGCTGGAGCAGCTACTGCTGTAACAAAAGCAGGAGGAGCACTCATAGTTTCCCAGCTGTTTGTAGCAGGATTGTAGATGGCGCCATTTGCACTTGGGGTTGGATCGTTTCCACCCCAGAACATCCATTTATTTACCGGGTTTCCCATCCAAACACTATTGCCCATTGCGGTTGTGTTGGGGGAGTTAACAGTACTCAACGATGTCCAGGTATTACTGCTTATATTGTAGTAAAATAAATAAGGAGTACTCAGATAATAGATATAAACATATAATCTGTTTGTTACAGTATCCAATGCATATCGGGGGTTTGCCATTGAAACCGTACTTGGAGCTCCGGTTGTACTAAACAAATTGCTCCAGCTATTGGTTGCGGGATTGTAGATTGCTCCATCATTGTAGCGCAACGCTCCTCCTGAGGGAGGGTTTGCATTTCCTCCAAAAATTAGAAACCGGTTTCCGGGCATTGTTGCCATAAAGTGACTTTGCCTGGGGGCAGGAGCGCCGGTAGTATTTGATGTAGTCCAACTATTACTTGTAGAGTCAAAAATATAACCCCAGTTTCGAAAGCCACTTGTAGGCGAGGTGCTTCCATTATAGTAACCGCCCCAAATCATAAATTTTTTTCCTGAATAAGCACTCCCGGTGTTTGCTATGTTGGTTACATCTGTAATGTCAACTAATGGAATTGGAGTCCATGCCCCCTCTGCACCGTAACCTGCAAAACTATTATTTGTTTTTCCTATGAGAGAAAACCCGGCATTCGTTAGTGGAGTATTCACCTGAGTTTCACTTAGCACAATTGAACCTGGTGGAAGGCTGATTGAAGTCCAGTTGCTTCCATTATTACCTTCAAAATTTCCGTTGTTATATCGTATTGAGCCAGGTGAATTATCTGTGGATGTACCAATTTTTATTGCACCATTCACTTCAAGTTTTTGAGAAGGCGCAGAGGTTCCGATTCCAACATTTTGTGAACTTGCATTATTTGAAAAGCTAAGAACAATAAATATCAAGTTAATTTTTCTCATGGTTTTTTGATAAAGTTAATACCATGAAGTTTTTCCAAAAATCCCCCTTTTGTGTAATATTTAAGGCAATGGATAATTTAAATAACCTGGTTTTTGAGAAGATCTTCCCAATTATCTTTCCTTCTTATCAAACTTGCTTTTCCAGCTTTTACCATTACCTCAGCCGGTTTAAAACGACTGTTGAAATTGCTGCTCATTTCAAAGCCATAAGCGCCTGCATTATGAAACAGGAGGGTATCATTTTCTCTTACTTCGTTCAATTGACGGTCGGTTGCAAAAGTGTCGGTTTCGCAAATATTGCCTACAACGGTATATGTTTTTAATGGCCCATTTGGGTTCGAAATATTTTCTATTTCATGATAAGCATCGTAAAACATGGGGCGTATTAAATGATTGAGGCCTGTATCTAAACCCACAAAAGTGGTATTGCCGGTTTCTTTAATCACATTTACATTGGCTAGTAAATAACCACATTCGCTCACTAAAAATTTTCCGGGTTCAAACCATATTTGTAAACCGTTGGCTACAGGATGTTCGGCAAAATCGGCNNCCAAGATCAATAGAGGTTAATTCTTTAAAATGAGGAATCAGGTGAAACAATACCTCAATACCTTTTATAAACACATCTACTTCTTTAATTTCGCTGCCGGTATGGATGTGCAGGTTTTGAATATGGATATTATTTGCTTCCACCAATTTCAAAATTTGGGGAAGTTGCTCTACCGGTATTCCAAATTTGCTTTTATCATGCCCGGTTGAAATTTTTAAATTTCCGCCTGCCATAATATTCGGCCTTAAACGGATGCCTACAGGATAACTATGCCCGTATTTTTTTCCAAATTTTTCCAAATTACTCAGGCTGTCAATATTAATATGAATGCCCATTGATACGGCTTCTTCTATTTCGCTAAAATGAATACTGTTTGAAGTGTATAAAACCTGTCTTGGTTCAAAGCCTGCATACAAAGCCAGTTTGGCTTCGTTTATGGAACTACAGTCAACATTGCAACCAATACTTTTAATATGTTTTAGTATGCTGATATTTGTGAGCGCTTTGCAGGCATAAAATATTTTTACATTGCCTCCGGCAAACGCATTGGTAAGTCGTTTGTATTGTGCGGTAATTTTATCGGCATCATACACATACAAAGGCGTGCCAAAATCTTTTGCAAGTAATTGAAGTTTTTCTGTGGCAATACTGCTCATGAGTTATAATGATTAGGCATTAAAAAAGGCATCCATATTACATGCAATGCCTTTGATAAAATGTTTTTAATTTTTATCAGGCTTCTTCTTCNNNTTACTTCTGTAGGCACCATTTCATCCAACGCTTCACCATTTAAAATATCTTTTACTGCTGTAGCTTTTTCATATTCTTCCATCAGCACTTCGCTAATCTTGGGTAATTCATCGGCACTGTTGATGCCAAAATAATCCATAAAAGA
>DEHT01000011.1 GCA_002352045.1 Chitinophagaceae bacterium UBA2793
CAAGAATTGCTACAGGGTCGGCATCGAAGGTCAGACCCGGAAAAAATATTATTAAACTACTTAACACAGGTCTGACCTTCGGTGCCGACCTGTAAAACCTTAAAAATCCAAAGCCATTTCTTTAATATAATTTATATCAATCCCTAATAAATCAAATGCAAGGTTTTGATTACAAAGCGTGCCATTACGAATTTTCAAATAGTCTTTAAGCGAAGAAAATTCCCAGTCTTTTGCAAATGCTACAATATTAGCAGTAGATGGATTTAGATGTATATAATTAAAACATTCCAAAACCGCATCAAGGCTTTCTCTTTCAAGTAAATCAATTGATTTTATTTTTTGACGAAATAGAGACCCTGTCCTATTATTTTTTTTATTGTAATCTTGAGCATATTCACTTTGTAATAATCGAAATGCATTCGATAATTTGTTGGTTTGAATATTTCCCAGGCTTATATTCTCAACAGAGGCATCATTGCTCATTATCATAAAATGAAAATGATTGGGCATTAAGCAATAGCACAATATTTCGGATATCGGCTTAATGAAGAACCTCACTTTTTCTAAAAAATGTAGGTAATCCTCCCTCGATTTAAAAATTGTTTCACGATTATTACCCTGATTGTAAATATGATAAATATGAGATGGTACTAACTTCATTGCTTAAATTTAAAAAATATTTAATAACGGGTCTGACCTTCGGTACCGACCCATGGAAAACATATTTCTTTACGAATTAAGTAAAATGAAAAACAATAGTAGGCACTTAAAGCCAAAATAGCTGCAATTGTAGTAAATTTGTAATCTGAAATAAAATAAAGAATTGATATGTTGAAATTGCCGATTTATTTGGATAATAACGCTACTACTCCCATGGACCCTCGTGTATTGGAAGCTATGACCCCTTACTTTTTAGAGCATTTTGGAAATGCAGCCAGCAGAAACCATTCATTTGGATGGGAAGCAGAAGAAGCGGTAGATTATGCCCGTGAACAAGTAGCAAGGCTAATTAATGCCGACCCTAAAGAAGTAATTTTTACTTCCGGCGCTACCGAAGCCGATAACCTGGGTATTAAGGGTGTGTTTGAAATGTATGCCAGCAAAGGCAATCATATTATTACGGCTGTTACCGAACACAAAGCAGTATTGGATACCTGTAAGCACATTGAAAAATTGGGTGGAGAAGTAACCTATCTTTCCGTAGCTGAAGATGGGTTAATTGATTTGAAAGAACTGGAGGCAGCTATGAAACCAACCACTATTTTGGTTGCCATTATGTATGCAAATAATGAAGTAGGCGTTATTCAACCCATTAAAGAAATAAGTGCTATTGCTCGTAAGCATGGAGCTTTAGTTTTTACCGATGCCACACAGGCGGTAGGTAAAATACCGGTTGATGTTATTAAAGATGGAATAGATTTAATGGCATTTTCTGCACATAAAATGTATGGCCCCAAAGGTGTTGGTGCATTGTATGTACGTCGTAAAAATCCAAGGGTAAAAGTTACTGCACAAATGGATGGCGGCGGCCACGAAAGGGGAATGCGTAGCGGTACTTTAAATGTACCCGGAATTGTAGGTTTTGGTAAAGCCTGCGAAATTGCAATGCTCGATATGGAGGAAGATAACAAACGCATCAGTGCCATGAGAGATAAATTGGAAACTGCATTACTCAAGTTAGAAGAAGCTTATGTAAACGGAAGTACTCAGCATCGTTTACCACATGTGAGCAATATTTCTTTCAAATATGTAGAGGGCGAAGGTTTGATGATGGGCTTTAATAAAAACATTGCATTAAGTTCCGGCTCTGCTTGTACTTCTGCATCGCTGGAGCCAAGTTATGTATTAAAAGCATTGGGCTTAGGCGACGACCTGGCTCATAGCTCACTTCGATTTGGATTAGGCAGATTTACTACCGAAGAACAAATAGATTACACCATTAAGGCAGTAAGCGAAACAGTTCTAAAGCTTAGAGAAATGAGCCCGCTTTGGGAAATGTATAAAGAAGGAATTGATTTGAATACCATTGAATGGGCACATCATTAATCAATTAGCTAATTAGCTAATGTGATAATTTGCCAATATTTAAATGGAAGTTTAAAAAATAAAGTAACAATTTTATAGAATTAGCACATAAGCTAATTATCAAATTATCAAATTAAAAAAAATGGCATATTCAGAAAAAGTGATTGATCACTACCAGAATCCAAAAAACGTAGGAACGCTGGATAAAGCAAACAAAAATGTTGGTACCGGCTTAGTAGGTGCTCCTGAGTGTGGCGATGTTATGCGCTTGCAAATACAGGTAGATGATGCCACCGGCTTAATTACCGATGCAAAATTTAAAACCTTTGGTTGCGGTTCAGCCATTGCATCTTCATCTTTGGCAACCGAATGGTTAAAAGGGAAAACAGTGGACGAAGCTGTAAAAATTGACAATATGGATATTGTGGAAGAACTCAATCTCCCTCCTGTAAAAATTCACTGCTCGGTTTTGGCCGAAGATGCAATTAAAGCCGCCATCAACGACTATCGTACCAAAAACGGTATGGAAGTATTGAAGTTTGAAGAAAGCGTAGTACACTAAGGCAAAAGTAAAAGTCAAAATTAAAAAGTAAAAAACGACCCTGGTTAGCCGGGTTTTGAATTTTTACTTTTACATTTTTAATTGAAGTATGGTAGCAACAGACAACAGCATTTACATAAGCGATAAAGCAAAAGCTAAAGTAGAACAACTAATGGCCGATGCAGGAGTAACCGGCGATGCCTCTTATTTTTTAAGAGTGGGAGTTGTTGGCGGCGGCTGCAGTGGCTTAAGTTACAAACTCGATTTTGACAATGAAGTAAAACCAATGGACCAGGTTTTTGAGGATAAGGGCGTTAAAATTGTTACCGATTTAAAAAGTTTTTTATACTTAGTAAATACCGAGTTGGAATTTAGCGATGGATTGAATGGCAAAGGTTTTTATTTCAACAATCCCAATGCCAGCCGTAGTTGTGGCTGTGGAGAGAGTTTTGCTGTGTAATACAATCTTTACAAATAAATAATTTAAAGTCATTGCAATGCAATGGCTTTTTTATTGGAAATAAAAAATGCAAAAGCAGTCATTCATAATAGTAACCTTAGCATTAGATGAGGAAATGATTGTTTATTTCAACCGGCTGCGACAACTATATTACCCTAAGCATTGTAACTACCTTGATGCACACCTTACCTTGTTTCACAAGCTACCTTATCCTAATACATCTATTTTAGATACTATAGAAACAATTTGCAATTGTCCCACTTTTTACGTTCAAATTGCCTCGTTAAAAAACATGGGTAAAGGAGTAGCATTTGAAATTTTATCGGAAGAATTGAGCGCATTGCACCAAAAAATGCAAATAGCCCTGGATGCTTATTTGATAAAAAAAGACAGGCAAGTACTATGGCCCCATATTACAATTCAAAACAAAGTAACAGTATTTAAAGCTGCCGGCACTTTCAATACATTGCAACAAAACTTTGAGCCATTTAATATAAAAGCAATTGGTATAGATGTATGGCTATACCTGAGTGGCCATTGGCAAAAATTAAGTACATATAACTTTAAGGTATAAACGAAAAACCCCTCTCAAAAAATTGAAAGGGGCTACATACAAACAGTAATTACAAACACAAAGTTTTACGCCTCCCGAATTAATCGGGAGGCGCATTATATTAATCAGGTTTTTTTCCGTCTAAAAAGTTATTGATGGTACTTATTTCCGCCTGGTTGTTATCATCGGTTTTTACGGTGTAATTGCTGTAGAAAGATTCTACATCGGCAATTTGATTGTGCATTTCCATATTGCGGCGAAGGTAAGCCGGCACCGTTTCAAACTCGTTGTTAGGGTCAGCAGCATTTATGTTAAACGACAAGTTGCGTAACTTGGCAATGCGCTCCTTAGCCCGGCGCCTAAGTTCCTCAGTTTCGTCCTGCATCGCAGGCTCCTCAACATTCGAAACAAATATGGGCTGAGTTTGTTGTACAAGGGGCTCTTCCTCCGCCGCTTTGTGGGAATCTTTAACTACCAATTGCATCTCAACAGAAGGTTCGTCTTCCTTAGCCGGTTGATGCATGGGCAGTGGTTCCTCGTTCGAATTGGATTCTGGAATAGGCGGCTGCACCGCAGCATAAATTTGCTTTGGTTTAGCCAGGAAGCCACCCGACGAAAGGTTGCTTGCCTTATTGCTAGCTTCTTCTTTACTGTTTAAATTTGGTGTTGCTGCGTTGTGCGACGCTGGTTTAGCAGTTGGTTTCGAAGGCTCCGGATCAATAGGGTTAATATCAAAATTTATAATTGGATTTGATATCGGTTCCGAAGATATTTCAAAATACACTGCAACATCATCCTTTTTTTCCACAGTATTTTTACCAAGTAAATCTTCGCTTTCCGCAACAGGCTCCGTAATTTCCTGGCTCAAAGTAGGCATCATCAAATCTTCTTCTGTTTTTGATTCTACAACAGCATCCTTGCTTACTACAGGTTCTGCTTTGTCTTCAATTAAATCAAACTGTAAAGTGGGTTGCTGCATTACCGGTTGCCCATTTTTTGGCATATCCAACTCCATTATTATTTTATCGTTTTTTACTTCTGCTACTACGGCTGATGGTTTTGCAAAGGGGTCTTTATGTTCAAAACCGGTAGCAATTAATGTAATGCCAATTTCGCTACCCAAACTATTATCGTAACCAAGGCCTAATATTACATCGGTATCCTCTCCTGCCTGACTCAACAAATAATTTTGAATTACCTCTACCTCATCCATGGTAAACTCATGCTCCCCTTCCTGTGAATTAATATTTATCAAAATCCATTTAGCCCCACGAATATCATTATCGTTCAGCAATGGAGAATTCAATGCATTTTCAATGGCTAACTGTGCCCTGTTTTCTCCTTGTGCAGTTGCACTTCCTAAAATAGCTACACCGCCATTACTCATTACAGTGCACACATCGGCAAAGTCAACATTTATTTGACCGGTGCTGTTAATTACATCGGTTATACATTTTGCTGCTGTAGCCAATACATTATCGGCTTTAGCAAATGCTTCTTTCATTTTTAAATTCCCAAACTGATGACGCAATTTATCGTTGCTTATCACCAGCAATGTATCCACATGGTTTTTTAATTGCATAATGCCTTCTTCAGCCTGTGCAATACGCTTCTTCCCTTCGTAAGCAAAAGGTGTGGTTACAATGCCTACAGTTAAAATACCCAGGTCTTTACAAATTTTTGCCAATATAGGAGCGCCACCTGTTCCGGTGCCACCGCCCATTCCTGCAGTAATAAAAGCCATTTTGGTATTTACTTCCAAAATGCGTTTTATTTCTTCCAGGCTTTCTTCTGTAGCCTGGCGACCAATCGTAGGATTGGCTCCCGCTCCTAATCCTTGTGTAAGATGTGGGCCTAATTGAATTTTATTGGGCACTTTGCTTAATGCAATGGCCTGTGCATCGGTATTACAAATAATAAAGTTTACGCCTTCTATATTTTGCGAAAACATGTGGTTTACTGCGTTGCTTCCGCCGCCGCCTACACCAATTACCTTGATGATGGAGGACTGGTCTTTTGGCAAATCAAAATGAATCATGTTTGTAAGTTTAGTTAGTAAGTATGTGTTTGAATATTGTCATTAATACAGGTGAACCTTTACTTCATTAAAACTTGGTGTCTTCTTCATCCTGAAAAAGATCAATCAAATTTCTTTTCATGCTGTTCATAAACCCTTGCAAGGTTTTGCGTGGTTTTATATTCACCGGTTTTGCTTCGTCTGTTTCTGTTGAAACCGTTTCTTCAACTACAGGCTCTGTTTCCCTGGTCATTTGTACACGAATAAACCCGGTTGATAATTGCTTGTTTTTACTTTCGTAATCGTTGTATCCTTTTAATATTAAACCAATACAAGTGCTGTACATTGGTTTTGCCAATTCTTCAATATGGCCGCCGCTCAAATGTTCATTGGGGTAACCAATTCGTGCATTCAAACCTGTTACATATTCGGTAAGTTGAATAAGGTGTTTTAATTGAGAACCACCGCCGGTTAAAATAATTCCACCGTTCAACGATTTATTATCCAAGCCAACCTGCTTTAAATGATAGGTTACAAAATCCATAATCTCACTCATGCGTGCCTGGATAATATTGGCCAAATTTTTCACCGAAATTTCTTTGGATGCCATACCACGCAAACCGGGTATGGTAATAAATGCATTGGCTTTTGCTTCATCGGCTAATGCACTGCCAAATTGAATTTTCATTTGTTCGGCTTGTGTTTTTAAAACACCCAGGCCGGTTTTGATATCACTGGTGATATTTTCGCCACCAAATGGTATTACTGCGGTATGTTTTAAAATACCTTCATAAAAAACTGCAAGGTCGGTAGTGCCACCGCCTATATCTACTATGGCCACACCGGCTTCCAGGTCCTGGTCGCACATTACTGCTGCGGCAGAAGCCAATGGCTGCAGTACTAAATCTTTTGTAACCAGGCCGGCTTTTTCAACACTGCGATTGATATTGCGAATAGCATTTTTATCGCCAGTGATAATATGAAAATTGGCTCCCACTTTTACGCCACTATAGCCAATAGGATTGGGAATGTTTTGAAAATTATCTACCGTAAATTCCTGTGGAATTACGTCAATAATTTTGTCGCCTGCCGGAATATAGGTGCGGTATTGATCGGCTACCAGCCTGTCAATTTCTGCCTGAGAAATTTCTTCATCCAAATTTTGTCGAACAATATCGCCTCTTGTTTGAAGGCTTTTAATATGATGGCCGGCTATACCAACATACACTTCGTTAATTTCAAGATTGGGGTTGGATGCATAACAGTTTTCCAATGCCAACTGAATGGCTTTAATGGTTTGGTCAATATTTAATACCATGCCATGTTGCACGCCATTGCTGTTTGCCCGGCCAAAACCGAGAATTTCCAACTTGCCGAATTCATTTTTTCTTCCGGCAATTGCGGCTATTTTAGTGGTACCAATGTCGAGTCCTACAATAATGGGCTGTTCCTGATTCATAGTTGTAAGTTTTGTGTTTGTTTGTTCTTTTTGTTTGTATGTAAAAAATGTTTGTTTAGTTATTATTTCCCATTACTGCTTTAGGTTTTTGAGCAGCAGCTTTAGGAATACTTTTTTTTATTGGTTTTGTTACAGATTTTGCAACCGGTTTGGTTACGGGTTTTGCCGAAGTATTTACAACAGGTTTTGTAACTACCGGTACAGCAACATTTGTTTTTTTTAGGACACTATCTGTTGTGGCAGATTGCAATTGAATATCCTTTTCATCCATTAAGTCTTCGTTGGGTACATCCCGCTCTATTGATTGTTCAATCATAGTTTCATCGCCGGTATTGGCATCATTTTCGGGAATAAATTTTATGGTTGAGTCATCTGCATCTTTTGCAGCCCTTTCGGCAATCATTTGCATAATTTGTAATGTTCGCAATGAGTCTGCCGATTTATCTGCTGCATCTTTTATTTTAGCTACCACCTGGTTTTTATATTGCAGATTAATGATACTATACCTGCTCCAGCCTGCCACGGGTATTACTTTTCTATAAAACAATTTTAGTTTGTTAAACTTATCATCCACATTTGCAGCATCACCAAATATGATGGTTTGATTTCCAATTTTTGGAATCATTTCAAAGGTTAGCTGCGGAGTAATATCTACCTGGTCTATCATGGCCATTAAAAAACTATCTTTTTGTAAATATTCGCTTATCAGCAAAACGGAGCGCAACAGGCTACTGTCTGCCGTGGATTGAATAGCATCGCTTTTGGGATAGCCTGTAAACACCGGCAACCTTGCTGAAAATTTTTCGCTCAGTGGTAATATCATTAAACTGGTATCAATATAAAATGTACTGCCATCTGTTGCAAATAATCTTGCAGCCGGTTCTCTTTCATCTACATGTACCCGTAGCACATCATTGTTATCAAAATATAGTTCTGCATTTTTTATCCAGGTATCTTTTTCCAATCGGTTTTCAATATCCTTCAGGTTAAATGATTCCAATGATTTTTCTTCGGGATTGCCGCCAACATAATTTTTAATAATATTTTTTACATCTGTTTCATCTATAAAAAAATTATTGCTTACACCCGTAATATCTACTTCTACTGCTTTGCATTTTTTTACCGCCTGGCTTTTCATGCCTGCCTGCAACAGTACAATACCTGCTCCTGCAATTACACACCAAAGCAAGGCGAGCAATACTTTCTTAATATGGAACGATGGTTTTTTCAATGTTTGTTGCTTATAATATTTTTAATGGGCTCTACCATAGCATCTATATCGCCTGCACCGCAAATAATCAACAAGTCGGTATTATTTTCTTTTACCCATTGCAGCACTTGCTCCTTTTCCTTAATTGACTTTTTTTGGTTGGTCATTTTATCCAAAATAAGTTTACTGCTTACCCCCGGCATGGGCAATTCTCTTGCCGGGTAAATGGGCAATAAAATTGTTTCATCTGCCATACTCAAAACTTCAGCAAATCCATCGGCAAGGTCATGCGTGCGGCTAAACAAATGCGGCTGAAAAACTACCGTAGTTTTTTTGCCTGGAAACAATTCCTTAGCCCCTGCTATTAAAGCCCGTAGCTCTTCCGGATGATGTGCATAGTCGTCTATCATTACAGGGCCTTTACCATCAGAAGGTTTTAATACATACTCAAATCTTCTTTTTACACCTTTAAAATCGGCAATGGCATTTTTTATTTTTTCATCCCCAATGTCTAACTGCACTGCCACCGCTATACATGCCATAGCATTCTCCAGGTTGTGCATTCCACCCATATTGAGTTGAACATTTTTTATGGTTTTATTTTTCACCACAGCATCAAACAAATAACTTCCGTTTGTAATTTGGATATTGGTTGCATAAATATCTGCACTGCTATCCTTTGCATCGTAAGTATGTTTGTTGCTTACCAAAAAATCATCCATTCTTGCAATGCCATTTTTTACAATCAACCAGCCCCCGGTTTTAATTTTTGCAGTAAATTCTACAAATGCATTCTGCATATTTTTTTCATTACCATAAATATCTAAATGATCGGCATCCATTGCTGTAATGATGGCAATATCGGGCGTGAGTTGCAAAAAACTTCTGTCGTACTCATCTGCCTCGGCCACCGATACTTCATTTTTACTATTGGTTAATTTTTTATCAACTGCCCAAAAATTGGTTTGATAGTTTGCTGCTATACCGCCCAAAAATGCATTACATCCATACCCCGTATGCCGCAGCAAGTGTGCTATCATGGTACTGGTAGTGGTTTTGCCATGGGTACCCGCTACACAAATATTAAAATGGTTTCGGGTGATGCTTCCCAACACTTCACTTCTTTTTCGCAACGCATAACCATTGTCTTTATAAAAATTAAACTCCTTATGATCTTTTGGTATTGCCGGAGTAAAAACTACAAAGTCTGCTTCCTTATCTGCCAATTCAATATTGTCGTCAAAATGAACCCTGATGCCTTCTGCCTGCAAAGTATTTGTGAGAGGAGTTGGTGTTTTATCGTAACCACTCACTTTTACCTGCCTGCTGTTGTAATATCTTGCCAATGCACTCATACCAATGCCACCTATGCCTAAGAAGTACACAGCCTTTAAAGGTTTTCCGTTGTATGCTAATATGGTTTGCGTTTCACTCATTTACTTTTAGTCCATAGACCATAGTTTTTTAGTTGATTGGTCCATAGTTTGTTTGACCATAGTTTATTAGTTTATGGCTTTTTAGTCTTTTGTTGGTTATGCTTTTAATATTCAACATTCATTAAATAATAGCTGATGAAATATTTTCCATTTGCTATTGTTTTATCGTTTTCAAAATTTGTTCAGCAATCTTTTCGTCGGCATTTGTAATGCCGAGTTGGCCGATTTGCTGTTTCAATTGTTCTTGTTCTTTTTCATTTGCTGCGAGTTCCATTACGGTTGGAACCAACTTTGATAACGCATCGGCATCGGCAATCATTTTTGCGGCCTGCTTATTTACCAAAGTTTTTGCATTTATGGTTTGATGATCTTCTGCCGCAAATGGATAAGGCACAAAAACTACAGGCTTTTTCACAACACACAGTTCGGCAATGGCCATTGCACCACTTCTGCTTATCACTAAATCGGCGGCAGCATAAGCTTCATCCATTTGTGTAATAAAATCGCTTACAAAAACATTTTGTTTCCCGGTAGCTCGCTGCATTCCTTTTTCTTTGTAGGGCTTACCGGTTTGCCATATCAATTGAAGGTTGTTTTTTTCAAACAGCTCAATGTCTTTATCAATTGCTTCATTAATACTTTTTGCACCGAGACTACCGCCAATACTCAGCACTGTTTTTTTTGCAGGCGATAAACCAAATTTTTCTAAAGCCGCATCCTTGCTTATGCTACTGTTTACAATTGATTGCCGCACCGGGTTTCCTGCGATGATAATTTTTTCTGCCGGAAAAAATTTCTCCATACCATCGGTAGCAGTAAAAATGGCCGTTGCTTTTTTCCCAAGCATGATATTGCTTTTTCCGGCAAATGAATTACTCTCATGAATAAAGCTGTTAATGCCTTTGCTTTGAGCATATCGCAATACCGGAAAACTAGAGTAACCTCCTACACCAATAACAGCATCAGGTTTAAAATTTTTAATAATTTTCGATACCTGAAAAAAGCTTTTCAAAAGCTTAAATGGCAAGCCTATGTTTTTAATCAAAGAACTTCTATTGAACCCCGCAATATCTAACCCCTTTATTTCGTAACCTGCCTGGGGCACTTTTTCCATTTCCATTTTTCCCTTTGCACCTACAAATAATATTTGTACCTCGGGTTGCAATTTTTTAATGGCATTTGCAATTGCAATTGCCGGAAAAATATGACCGCCTGTTCCTCCACCTGCAATTATTATTTTAACAGACATCTTATTTTTCTTTTACGGTTTCTGGTTGCAACTTTCCTTCCTGCTGTTCTACATTTCTTGCCACACTTAATATAATACCAATGGAAAGGCAGGTAAATAAAAAGCTGCTGCCCCCCATGCTTACCAATGGAAGTGTAACACCGGTATTGGGGAACAGGTTTACATTTACGCCCATATTTGCAATGGCCTGTATCACTAACGTAAAGCTGAGTGCCAGTGCCAAAAATGCACCAAATGCATAAGGACATTTTTTATAAATTCTGATGCATCTAAACAAAAACAACAGGTAGATAAATAATATAGCAGCTCCACCAAACAAGCCGTACTCCTCAATAATGATGGCGTAAATAAAATCGCTATAACTATGCGGAAGGTAATTTCTTGCTGTACTGTTTCCGGGGCCAAGTCCTAAAAATCCGCCATTTGCTACAGCAATTTTTGCCTGGTTTATTTGGTATGACTTTTCGGTATCATCTTCCTTGCTGCCATATACAAAAGTTTGAATACGGCTTATCCAGGTGGGAATACGACCCGAAGATAAAATAGCCGGTAATTTTTCTGTTTCACCGGTATCTTTATTATAAGTAGATACTGCTACTGAAATTAAAATAACAATAGGAATAGCAGCCAGGGCTACTGTAAGTGCAATATGTTTCAAACTCACTCTTCCAATAAACATCAAAATTAAACTGGTGCCAGCAATTAATACTGCAGTTGATAAGTTTGCCGGTGCAATCAACAAACATATAATGCCTACGGGAATAATGATTGGTAAAAAACCTTTTTTGAAATCTTTAATTACATTTTGTTTACGACTCAATTGCCTGCTCATGTACATAAATAATGCAAGCTTTGCCAGGTCGGAGGTTTGAAAAGTCATATTTATTACCGGCAACTTTATCCATCGGCTTCCGGCATTTAACTGAACACCAAAAAACAAAGTATAAATGAGCAATGGAATGGATATCAAAAACAAAATTTTTGCAATTCGAGCATACAAAGTATAGTTTACCCTGTGTGCAAAATAGATAATTATTAATCCAAGAATGATGAAGGCGAACTGTTTGAATAAATAACTTTCGTTGCTCTTGCTCATTCTGAAAGCCAAAGAACCGGTGCTACTGTAAACCAGTAACAGGCTTGCCATCGTAAGCAAAATCACAATAGCCCAAATTACTTTATCGCCTTTGGTTTTTTGTACCAAGCCATCAACCGTACCCAATTTTTTAAAGGGCATTACAATGCTGGTCTCCTCTGTTTGAGTAGTGCCCGGGGCTTTAGCGAATATGTTTTTCCAGATAGACATTTAGTATTAATTATCATTAGTCATTTTGGAAGTATTGCATCCAAATGACTAATGACTTTTTATAATTCTTTCACTGCTTTTTTAAATTGATTTCCCCTGTCTTCGTAATTCTTAAACAAATCGAAACTTGCACATGCAGGGCTAAGCAATACCACATCGCCTTTGTTGGCAAAATGGAATGCTGCTTTTACAGCATCGGTTGAGTTTTCTGTATTCACCATTAAAGAAACTATATCGCCAAATGCTTCATGAATTTTACGGTTATCGGTACCCATGCATACAATAGCTTTTACTTTTTCTTTTACTAAATCTCTCAGCAGGTTGTAATCGTTTCCTTTATCAACGCCGCCCAAAATAAGTATCACCGGGTTGTTCATACTTTCCAATGCATACCAGGTGCTATTAATATTGGTAGCCTTACTATCATTAATAAATGAAACTCCCCTTACTGTACCGGCTGGCTCCATTCTATGTTCGAGGCTTTCAAAAGTTTGAAGTGCTTCTCTTATTTTTTCTTTTCGAATATCAATTGCTGTTGCTGCCATACTTGCTGCCATGCTGTTATATTGGTTATGTTTTCCTTTTAGCGTAAAATCATCTACGCTCATTTGCATTTCTTCTGTTTTCCATTTCATGTGCATTTTGGCATTGGCCAGATAAGCACCTTGTGGCAGTTCTTTACTCATGGTAATGGGGGCTAGTGTTGATTTAATGGTATAGTTTTTAATATTCTTCATAGTGGTTTCATCATCTAAATTGTAAACGAAAACATCGTTTTCGGTTTGGTTCATTACAATTTTAAATTTGCTGTCGACATAGTTTTGCAGCTTGTAATCGTACCTGTCTAAATGGTCTTCGGTGATATTTACCAGCACGGCCACATCGGGCCTGAAGGTTATAATATCATCCAATTGAAAAGAACTGATTTCTGCTATGTACAATGGCTTTGGCGCCACCGCCACCTGCTTTGCAAATGAGAAACCAATATTGCCCACCAACGCACAATCAACCCCTGCTTGTTTGCAGATATGATAAATGAGCGAAGTGGTAGTGGTTTTACCATTGCTTCCTGTAATAGCAATAATTTTACTTTCGCCTTTGTATCTGTAAGCCAGTTCTATTTCGCTTATCACAGGAATATGTTTAGCCCTAATTTTTTTTACCAATGGAGCTTTATCCGGAATGCCCGGACTTTTCATTACTTCATCGGCCTTTAGGATAAGCTCTTCGCTGTGCTGGTTTTCTTCAAAAGCAATATTGTTTTGCTCTAGCTCGGCTTTAAAATTTTCTTTTATTGCTCCACCATCGCTTACAAACACATCATACCCTTTTTGCATTGCCAGTAAAGCGGCGCCAACGCCACTTTCTGCTGCTCCTAGTATGACCATTCGTTTTTGCATTGCTTTTAAAAGCGGTTTTTCAACAGCATTAGAATTTAACAGGTAATATTTTAACCTGTGGTTCTAAATTTTAAAATGGTTCTTCAACAGTATTGAGATTACAGGACAAAGTTTTTTCCTGAGTAGCTCAATAAGAAAGGTTTTTCAACAGCATAGAATTTAATAGGTCAGGTTTGGCGTTTTTCCAGGATTCCTCATTTTGGTTTTCCAAAATGCATTACCTGAGTTTGAGTGTTACAATTGCTAACGCAACGGAAAGAATTGTAACTATCCAAAATCTTACGGCTATTTTACTTTCGTGATATCCCAATTTTTGATAATGATGATGCAAGGGACTCATCAAAAACACCCTTCGCCCTTCGCCATACTTTCGTTTGGTGTATTTGAAATATGTTACCTGTATCATCACACTTAAATTTTCAACCAAAAACACTACACAAAAAATGGGTATCAATAGTTCTTTTCTTACTATTATGGCAAGCGCTGCAATAATGCCACCCAAGGCAAGGCTGCCGGTGTCGCCCATAAAAACCTGCGCCGGGTAAGAGTTGTACCAAAGAAAACCAATACAGGCTCCTACAAATGCCGCAATAAAAATGCTTAGTTCTCCCAGGTTGGGTATGTACATAATGTTGAGATACTCTGCAAACTTTATATTACCGCTTACGTAGGCAAAAATGCCGAGGCATATTCCAATGATAGCACTTACTCCGGTAGCCAGCCCATCTAATCCATCGGTAATATTGCCCCCATTGGAAACGGCTGTTACAATAAATATTACAATAAGGATGTATAGAATATATGTATAGTCGGCCAGCGAAGATGGCAATAGCTTTGAATAATTAAACTCATGGCTTTTTACAAAAGGAATAGTTGTGATGGGAGCTTTTGCATCAGTAAAATATCTCCATTTACCATCCACTAAAATTGAATCGTATTTTACGGTTGAAATGGCTGTGGAGTTTTGTGCCTGTTGAGCCGGGAAGTATTCTCGTTTAACCACCACACTTGGATTGAAATAAAGGGTAGCGCCTACAATAATTCCCAACATCACTTGCCCAAATATTTTAAAGCGACCTGCTAAACCATCGGCATCGGTTTTTTTATAGTCAATTCCTTTTTCTTTAGCAATACGCTTAGCCTTTAATTTTAAATAATCATCAATAAAACCAATAGCTCCTAACCATACGGTGCAAAGCAGCATAAGCCTTACATATACTTTATCTAAATTGGCTAACAATAAAGTTGGTATTACAATGGCAAGGATAATAATGATGCCACCCATGGTAGGTGTTCCCTTTTTTTGTTGCTCACCCGCCAGGCCTAAATCTCTAACGGTTTCGCCCAACTGCCTTTTCTGTAGATACTTAATTAATTTTTTGCCATACACCGTTGTAATGATTAATGATAAAATCATTGCAAGCAATACCCTAAAGCTGATGAAACGAAACAAGTCCATTCCGGGAAAACGGAACTCTTCATTTCGCAACCAATCGAATAAGTGATACAGCATTCTTTTGTTTTTATAATTTGGTTATTCGTTTATTTTTCTAACAGATCAAACATTTCTTTCAGCACTTCTTTATCATCAAAATGATTCTTTACCCCTTTTATTTCCTGGTATTTCTCATGTCCTTTTCCTGCCACTAAAACAATATCATCTTTATCACAAAGACTTACGGCAGTTTTAATAGCTTCCTTTCTATCAGCAATGCTTATACATTTTTTTCTTTGCACCGGACCCACACCTGCTTCCATGTCTTTCAATATTTCCAATGGATCTTCATTCCTTGGATTGTCGGAAGTTAAAATCACTCTATCGCTGTACTCGCAAGCCACTTCGGCCATTATGGGCCTTTTTGTTTTATCTCTATTGCCACCACACCCCACCACTGTAATTATTTTTTCGTGGCCTTGCCTTAAATTTTTAATGGTTGCCAGCACATTCAATAATGCATCGGGTGTGTGTGCATAATCTACAATTCCAACAATTTTTTCTTTAGCACTTATGCTGTAATCGAACCTTCCTTCGGCACCATCCATATTGCTTAGTTGCAGCAAAACTTCCTGTTTATCTACACCCAGGCAAAGCGCAGCTCCATACACAGCCAGTAAGTTGTAAGCATTAAACTCACCAATGAGTTTAAAATGCACTTCTACCTCATTCACCATCATGTGCAAACCGGCAAGGCTATTATCGAGCACTTTGCCTTTGAATGCGGCCATGGTTTTGAGGCTGTAGAAATATTTTTTTGCCTGTGTGTTTTGCAACATTACTGCGCCCCTTTTATCATCGGCATTGCTAATAGCAAATGCTGTTTTGGATAAATGATCGAACCATGATTTTTTTACCCGGATGTATTCATCAAATGTTTTGTGATAATCGAGGTGATCATGTGTAATGTTGCTGAACAAAGCACCTGCAAACTGCACCCCTGCAATCCGTTGTTGCTCTATGGCATGACTGCTGCATTCCATAAACACATAACTACAACCTGCATCCATCATTTGTTTAAACAGTTTGTTTAAGCTAATAGGATCGGGTGTGGTATGCGTAGCAGGAATAATTTGATTGCCAATTTTATTATCCACCGTACTTACCAATCCACAAGTGAAACCCAGCGATGTAAAGAGCTTATACAACAGTGTAGCAATAGTGGTTTTACCATTGGTACCCGTTACACCTATCAGTTTAAAATGGCCCGTAGGTTCGCCATAAAAACTATGTGCCATCCAGCCTGCAGCTGCTCCACTGTTATCAACTTGCACATAAGTAATATCTTGTTTCAAATGTGATGGCAATTGCTCACAAACAATAGCAACCGCTCCTTTTTCAATAGCCGCATCAACATAACTGTGCCCATCAACCGCTGCACCTTTTACAGCTATAAAACAACTGCCTTCACTCACTTCTCTTGAATCGGTATGCAGAGCATTAATATCTATATCGGTATTGCCATTCACCGACCGCAAAGAAGTTTTATATAAAAGATCTCTCAGCATTTTAATTAATTCAAAAGCAATTGAACTTTTTGTCCTATTTTAAAATTCATACCTGCCGCAAGGCTTTGATCTATAACTTTTCCTCTCCCCTTTATTTCTATTGCAAGGCCTTTGTTTTCCAATAGGTAAACCGCATCTTTTAAACCCATGCCCATTACACTGGGCATTATTTTATTTTGTGCAGTTGCATATAATGGCGCCCCCATTGAAACGGTATTATTTTTCATTTGCATTCCTCTCCAGTAGCCTGCTTTTACTGAATCGTTGTAGGGTATATTCATAAAGCGAAAAATAGATTGCAAATCATTTTTCATTCCCTGCGAACTATACAGTAAGCTGTCCACTGTTTTAAGTTTAGAAAAATTTGAAGTGCCAATAAAGCGGCCATAAATTTTGTCGGCAATTTTTTTAAACACTGTTCCGGCCACATCTGCACCATACACTTTTCTTGAACCCCGTGTATTTTGAATAACTACAGCCATGCTGTACCTGGGTTTTTCTGATGGGAAATAACCTATAAAAGACGACTGGTAAATTTTGTTTCCTTTGTTGTAGCCTTTATTATCCAATGCTGTAACTGCGGTTCCTGTTTTTCCTGAGATAGAATACAGTGAATCGAAAAGTATTCGATGCCCGGTACCGTGCAAACTGTCAACCACTGCTTTTAAACACTCTTGTGCCTGAGCAATGGTTTCTTTGCTGCAAATCATTTCTTCCAATACAGAAGGAGTAAACACTCTATCATCTACACCATAGGCCCTGATTGCGTTTACGAGGTAAGGCTTCATCATTTTGCCATTATTGGCAACCGCATTGTACAATACCAGCATGTGCAATGGCGTAACCATTTCTTCGTATCCATGCGCCATAAATGGCAGGGTTGTTTTGCCCCAACTTTTACCGGATGGTTTTTTAATGGTAGGTTTACCGGAAGTAGCAATTATTTCTATATCGGTTTGTTTATCTAACCTAAACCTCGATAAATGATCGGTATATTTTGAAGGATTGCTTCCATAAAATTCGTTGGCTAAGCGGGCAAAAGCCACATTGCTACTTTCTAAAAAAGCTTGCTTTACAGTAACTATACCAGAGCCCCTGGGTGTATGCGAATCTTTTATTCGAAGCCCATGAAAATACATTACTCCATTATTCAAATCAACCAGGCTTTGGTTGGTTATATGTTTATCTTCGAGCAAACTTAGCAGGGTAGCCAATTTAAAAACAGAACCCGGCTCGGTGGCTTTCCCCACTGCATAATTCATATCTTCTATATAGGTGCTATCTTTTTGTAAGCCCAGGTTGGCAATGGCTTTTATTTTTCCGGTTGCAGTTTCCATTACAATAGCAGTGCCATGCAAGGATTTATTGTTTACCAGCATATCCATCAATTCATTTTCGGCCACATCTTGAATATAGGTATCCAGGGTGGTAATGATATCTTTTCCATTGATTGGGTCGAGTTCGGCTCCAATCACCGGCATAAATGAGCCTGCATTGTATTTCATTAAACGCTGTCCGGCCGTGCCTCTCAGCAAACTATCGTATGTTAATTCCAATCCAACATTCTTTTTCTTATCAGCTCTGGAAAGTCCAATAGTTCTGTTTGCCATCAACACATAAGGATTTATGCGTTTGTCTCTTGAATTCACAATAAAACCACTTTTGTTTCTACCCTGCCTTACCAATGGAAAATTGCGAAGTGCTTTATATTCATCAAAAGAAATTTTCTTTTTAAGACTATAGTATCGGTCTTTGTTTTTATAAGCTAATTGCAATTGTTTTTTATATTCTTCAGCAGATTTATTTTTAAACAAATTAGCCAGGCTAATACTTAGCGAATCGATGTTTTCTTTAAATCTTTTTCCTTTTTTTTCTCTTAAGCCCTCTGCAGCAAAATCAACATATACATCAAATACAGGAATAGATGTGCTGAGTAAATTTCCATCTTCACTGTAAATACTTCCTCTTTCAGCATCAATGGTTTCGTATCTCAACTGCATATTTTCGCCCATATCCCTCCAATGATCTCCTTCTGCCTGTTGAATATAAAATGCCCGGCCAAGCACTGCAATGCCCAGTATGGCTATGCATATAAAGCATAGATACACTCTCCACAATATGTCGTTTTTTATTTCCATACTTCAATCGTATGAATATTTTATTTTTTTTCTTCTAAAGGATTAAGCACAACCGGCGCTTGCTTTTGCTCTTTCAAACCCAAATATTCAACAGCTTTAACCAATTCACTTGCCTTGCTTCTGTATATTACTTCGGCCTTTATTGATTTATACTCGTACTCCAGTTCCTTAATATTTTTTTCGGACCGTGCAATTCTTCTTGCCAATTTATCTGCAGTGTGTCCATTATATATATATAGTACTGCAAGCAAAGCCAGGAATAGAAAAAATGGAATGTTTTTCACAATCCATTTATGGTTAAACAGTTTCTTAAGCTCTGGCCTTGACGAAACCGTTCCTTCCTGTTTTTTTTCATTCTCCTTCATCCTCTATATTTTTTCAGCCACTCTTAGTTTTGCACTTCTGGAGCGACTGTTAATTTTTAATTCTTCTACCGATGCCGTAACAGGTTTTTTTTCTACTGCTTTTAAAGGACTCTTTGGCCTTGTACCAAAAACGTCGTCGGCTTCCGGCTCATGAGCACTACCATACTTAATAAAGTTTTTTACCAGCCTGTCTTCCAGCGAATGGAAACTTATTATTGCCAACCGACCACCCGGAGCCAATACATCAATAACCTGCTCCAGCATTTCTTCCAACACTTTCAACTCTTCGTTTACTTCTATTCGCAAGGCTTGAAAAACCTGGGCGAAATATTTGTTTGGATTACCTTTTACAATCCCCTGCAACGCCTGTTTAAATGCATTGATGGTTTTGAATGGAGCAAGTTGCCGTTGCTCCACTATTGCCTTTGCCAAAGTTTTTGCATTGGTTACTTCTCCATATTTTTCAAACATCTTGTGCAACTCAGTTTCGGAATAGGAATTTAAAACATCTGCTGCCTTGTTACTGCTCCTTGTATCCATTCGCATATCCAGTTCGGCATCAAAGCGTATGGAAAATCCTCGTTCTGCTTCATCAAACTGATGACTGGAAACACCCAGGTCTGCCAGCAAACCATTAACTGGTGGGATTTTGTGCAAACGCAAGAACCTTTTTAGATGCCGGAAATTTTGTGGAATAAACAAAAGCCTTTCATCGTTTGGTATATTTTGCATTGCATCTTCATCCTGATCAAACACAATCAATCTGCCTTGCTTTCCTAATTGTGCAAGAATTGCTCGGCTATGTCCACCACCACCAAAAGTGCAATCCACATAAACTCCATCGGGCTTAATGTTCAAGGCATGTATACATTCCTTTAGCAAAACCGGTATGTGGTATCCAGTTTCCTGGTTGGCATTTTCTTCTTTCATACCACGTTTTTTTTATTTCCCAATTCGGTTGTGTTAACTGGTTAACTTGTCAACGTATCAACTATTCATCGTCTTTCTTATTCATCACTTTGTTGGCAAGCACACTGAAACTATCAGGTGTAAAAGCATCAAAGAACTGATTGTATATGGTTTTATCCCATATTTCAACTTTGTTTAATGCCGATACCAACACTATGTCTTTTTCCAAACTTGCATAAGGCATTAAATTTTTTGGCAACAACAATCTGCCGGCACTATCCAGTTCAACTTCTGTGGCTCCATTAAAAAAATAACGGCGAAAGGCTCTAACTTCGGGGTCGAAATCGTTGAGTTGGCTTACACGGGTAAAAATGGGTTCCCAGCTTTGTACCGGATAAAGGGTTAGGCATTTTTCAAACCCCCGGTTAATTACAAAACGGGCAGGCGCATCCGATGGCAGTTGCTTTTTAAAGCCTGCCGGCAAAAGGAATCTTCCTTTTGCATCAATGGTTGCCTCAAACTCACCCAAAAAGCTAATCATGCGGGATTTTGATTGTTATTTAGTATTGCTTCACACAAAATAACACATTTTCCCACTTTCAGACACATTTTTGGAAAAAAAGTTTTTTCCACAAGCTGTTATCCGCTATGGGCTTGAATTAGGTGCATATTTCACCAATACCCCTGTGGATACTGTGTGAATAGTAGTGAAAAGCTGTGGATTACCGAATGGGGCTACTTTGAATTGGGGATTAAAATAGTAAAAATGCTGCCTTTGCCAATTGTACTATCGGCTTTTATACTGCCCTTATGAGCCTCAACCATAGTTTTTACATAACTGAGGCCAAGGCCAAATCCTTTTACATTATGAATATTGCCAGTGTGGGCCCTGTAAAATTTTTCGAAAATTCTATTGAGTGTTTCCCGGTTCATACCTATTCCATTGTCTTCAATTCTAATTTTTAAATAATTACCGGTATTGATGGTAGATAATTTAATAATTGGATTTTCCTTTGAATACTTTACCGCATTATCTAATAAATTGTTTACGAAGTTGATAAAGTGTACTTCATCGGCCATCACAAAATCGTTCTTAGCATCAAGTTTAACTTCAAGCTTCCCATTTTTTTCTTCTACAGGCAATCGCATATTATTGATGGCAACATTTATTAAATCGTGTGCATGATGTTTTTTAAGGTTCAACTGAACTTCCTGTTTATCGAGCAGGGCAGCTTGTAAAATTGCTTCCACCTGCTTATTCATGCGTTTGTTTTCTTCTTTAATAACGCCTGTAAAATATTGCGATTTATCTTTATCTGCTGCTACCTTTTCGTTTTTTAAAGCATCCACTGCTAATGAAATAGTAGCCAATGGTGTTTTAAATTCATGCGTCATGTTATTGATAAAGTCGTTTTTAATTTCGCTTAATTTTTTTTGACGAAGCAAACTTCTAATGGTAATAAAAAAAGCTGTTGTAATTATAATGGTAAATAAAATTGAAGCGAGAATAAACCCGAAAATATCTTTCATTATAAGTGAAGACTCGTTTGGCAAAATAACCACCAGTACTTCTTCGGCAGAAAGGTTTTCCCAAAGCGAACCACTTGGAGGAGATAGATAATAAATACCATTTAAATTTTTGGTAGTATCTGATGAAGCGTAATACTTAGCAAAATTTTCAGATTGTGCATGACCGGCTACTTCGCCATTTCGGCCTATACCAAATTCAAAAGGAACATTTTTTCCAACATGCTTATCTATGGATGTTCTAATGATGCCGGCAACCTCTTGCATGTTGAACCTCTTTAAAACCGATTGGTTAAAAAATTCGGCAGAAAGCCTGTCGCTCGGAAAAAGAATATCGGTATTTTTTTTGGGTGTAAGCGCAAGCGTATTTTTATCGGGTGTAAGTTGAATGCCTGCCTGCTCTACAGCATTTTTAAAATTCATTTCTAATTGCTGCTCCTTAATATGCTTGGCGCTATCAATCCATAAATATTGAAAAACAATTAACCCAACGAGGCTTAAAAAAATAAGTACACTTATTAAAGGGAAAATTTTCTTCATGCAATCAAATAATATTTCCGCTTGCAAAGCTAACGGATAGCAGTTTTGAAAGTTTTAGGCAAACTCAAATATATTTAAAATTAACGAAGGTTTATGAGCGTGTATTAATTGGTTTTTTTTTGAATAATTTGTTAACTTGAAATATGATTCAGCCCGATACAGGCATATTACTTATTGCCGAACCTTTTTTAAAAGATCCCAATTTTTTAAGAACGGTTGTACTCATTTGCAGGCACAATGCAGAAGAAGGAAGCTTTGGTTTTGTAATCAATAAAGAATATCACCAACCATTAGATGAACTTATTCCGGATTTAGCAGGTTTTGATTGGCCGGTGTATGCCGGCGGCCCGGTGCAGATGGACACTTTGCATTACCTGCATCAATACCCAAAGCTGTTGCCCGATTGCCAGGAAGTTTGCGATGGAGTTTATTGGGGTGGAGATTTTGAATTGCTCAAGGAGTTGATAAAAGAAGGAAGTATTGATAAGGCAAAAATAAAGTTCTTTTTAGGTTACAGCGGATGGAGCCAGGGGCAGTTGGATGCTGAAATGGATGAAAAAAGTTGGCTCACCGTAGCTGCCAATACTAATTTGGTTTTTGATATTGCTTTAGAAGAAATTTGGCAATTTAGTTTAAAAGAATTGGGTGGCAGATATGCTTTGATGATTCATTTCCCAACAGACCCACAGTTGAATTAAATTTTTATTTTTACTAAAAACTACACTTGCTTTACAAACTCCTTAAAATACCGGCTCAGTTAAGTTTTTACCTATACTGCCGATTTTTAAAAACTAATAATAAAACTGCATTTCACTTAAAAGGCCCATTGATGATTGCTGCCAATCATCCCAACTCATTTTTGGATGCCATTATTTTAGCCACTTTATTTAAACAGCCCATATATTCTTTAGCCAGAGGCGATGCTTTTAAAAATAAATTTTTTGCAGCCCTTTTAAAATCGTTGAACATGTACCCGGTTTACCGCACAAGCGAGGGGGTGGAAAATATGGAACACAACTACAGCACTTTTAATACCTGCCGTGAAATTTTTAAAAAGAATGGCATAGTATTAATATTCAGCGAAGGCCGTTGTATAAACGAATGGCATTTGCGCCCTTTAAAAAAAGGAACTGCAAGGCTTGCACTCAGCAGTTGGGAAGAGGGCATCCATTTAAAAATATTACCCACCGGCCTCAACTACAATAATTTTAGAAGCTACGATAAAAACCTGCACTTATTATTTGGGAACGTTTTTGGAAAAGAAGTAATAAATAGCAATGATAGTTTTGGAAAAAATGTATTGGCATTTAATCAACTATTGCAAAACCAAATGCAGCCTTTAATTTATGAAATAGATACAGCCGATGCAGAAAAAAGAAAATCAATTTTTGAAGTAAAGGTTCCTGTTTGGAAAAAAATATTGTTGTTTATTCCTGCGCTATTTGGATTGATACTAAATTTTCCATTGTACTTTGTTGCAAAAACTATAGCTATCCAATATGGCAGCAACAACGATCATTACGATTCTATTTTAATAGCCGTTTTATTTGTATTCTTTCCTATCTACTTATTGCTTTTTTCTTTGATTACTTTTTTTATTTTTCAAAATCATTTAAGCTGGCTGCTACTGTTATTGATGCCTTTTTGTGCCTGGAGTTGGTTGCAGGCGAAAAAGCAGTTTTAATAACTAAGGCACTGTGATCAAAAAAGAAGTTATTAATAATCCTTGTTAAACTGAATATATAGAATTACTTTGCTATAGAATTACAATTATGAAAGCTCTTTTAACTTTTGCGTTCGTTATTATTCTAAATTCTTCATTTGGTCAACAATACGACTCAACTTCAACAGGAGAAATCCCTATTTCTTCATTAACCCATGACGAAGAATTAAATTTCAATAGTACTCTTGAACAGTACAGAACAGGGATTGCCGCTGGAACACACTGCTATTTTGTTTTTGATGATTCTGGCACATATTGCAGAACAAGCGGTACAGTTACTGATTATAATGTATTAGGTCGTAGATGGGGGGTTATTTATAATTGCTCTACGGGTTCAATTATAATGGTATGGGAAATTTAACATATATACATAAAAGAATTATAATTTATTTGATTGTTGGACTTGCAATTGGTCAAAGTTGTGTTCACCATCGAGAAACGGTTAATACAAAAACGGATTTACCCATCAATGAATATAATTCTAAAAAAATGGATAGTATTAAAAAAATTATTCAGGTACATATACTTACTTCCGATAAGGCTAACCTTAAGTTTAAACCATTTTAGGCTGTGAAACGACTTTTATTGTTTTTATTATTTTTCGCTCCATTTTATAATAATTTATTTGCACAAAGTGATAGCATTTATCAGGCATGTATTAAAAAGGCTGATTCGCTTTATTATAATAAGGAATTTTTAAAATCTGCAGAAACTTTTTCAGCAGCATTTATGTATAATAATGATAGAGGTCTTGTTCGAGACCGTTATAATGCAGCTTGCTCCTGGGCATTAAGTAATAATAAGGATAGTGCTTTTTATCAATTATACAGGATTGCTGAGAAAGGAAATTTTAAAGATTATCTCAATTTATCAAGTGATAAAGATTTACAATCTTTGCACGAAGATGAAAGATGGAAAATTTTGGTAGAAAAAGTAAAATCAAATCTTGAAAAAAATAATCGGAAAAGGTAAGCCGAAATATCATTGTAGAAAATAAAAATGGTTGTCAACGGACAACCATTTCGCAGTATCTTTTGTCTTATTTTTTATCTCTTTAAATCTCTACAGCACCTTCCACCAGCACAGTAGCTTTGTTATTCAACACTTCCACAAAACCGCTTTGTATAGTAAAAGCACTGCTATTGTTTTTATCTTTTAAAATTTTCATTTTGCCGCCTTTCAAAGCACTCACCAACGGCGCATGCTTATCCAGCACTTCAAATAAACCGCTAATACCGGGCAATTGTACACCCAATACTTCGCCGCTAAAAATTTTACGTTCCGGAGTTAGAATTTCTAAAGTCATTTTTAGTAGTTAGTAGTTAGTAGTTAGTAGTTAGTGTAAACTTTTGCTTAAACCAACAATCATTCTTTGTACTTCTGAAAGATTGTATATTACTAAAACCAAACTATCATTATTAAAATAATTAAATCTAAATGCCAAATTAAGTTGGGTCTCAAGTTCAAAACTAGAGCCTAAAGCAATACTAAGAAAATGTTTAAATTCATTTTTCGAATTTCTTTCCTGCACCCTCAGATATATTGGATGCAATGGACACTACACATCTTCTTATTTGAGATTGCAAGCAGAATTTTTCTTCAGTAGGAAAACTAGATGTTAGTTTATAAACCATTTCTGCAAGGTCCATTGACTTTTGCCATACGCTTAAATCTTTGAACTTATTCATGTTCTTTACTTGATACTAACTACTAATGACCAGCTACTGTTTATGCTTGCGCTGCCGCCATCAATTTTTTACCTTTTTCAATAGCATCTTCCAAAGTACCTACCAGGTTAAATGCTGCTTCGGGGTATTCATCAACTTCGCCATCCATAATGGCATTAAAGCCACGGATAGTATCTTCAATTGGAACCAATACACCTTTTAAACCGGTAAACTGTTCTGCCACAAAGAAAGGCTGGCTAAGGAAACGTTGTACTTTACGAGCTCTTGAAACCACTTGTTTATCTTCATCGCTCAATTCATCCAAACCAAGGATGGCAATAATATCTTGTAATTCTTTATAGCGTTGTAAAATTAGTTTAACCCTATCGGCAGTATTGTAATGTTCATCACCCACAATTGCAGGAGTCAAAATTCTTGAAGTAGAATCCAATGGATCTACAGCAGGATAAATACCCAAATCCGCAATTTTACGGCTTAATACCGTAGTGGCATCCAAGTGAGCAAAAGTAGTTGCAGGAGCCGGATCGGTTAAGTCATCCGCAGGTACATATACCGCCTGAACAGATGTGATAGAACCATTTTTTGTTGATGTAATACGCTCTTGCATCAAGCCCATTTCGGTAGCCAAAGTTGGTTGATAACCCACCGCACTTGGCATACGGCCCAATAGAGCCGACACCTCAGAGCCTGCCTGTGTAAAACGGAAGATATTATCCACAAAGAAAAGAATGTCTTTACCCTGGCCTTCACCCTCACCATCACGGAAGTATTCTGCAATGGTTAAACCGCTCAAAGCCACACGAGCACGGGCTCCGGGTGGTTCGTTCATTTGGCCAAATACAAAGGTTGCTTTTGAATCTTTCAATCCTTCTACATCCACTGCGCTCAAATCCCAACCGCCTTCTTCCATGCTATGTTTAAATTTGTCGCCATAGTTCATAATGCCTGCTTCAATCATCTCACGCATCAAATCGTTTCCTTCACGGGTACGCTCACCCACACCTGCAAACACCGATAAACCTGAATATGCTTTCGCAATATTATTAATCAATTCCTGAATCAATACGGTTTTACCTACACCCGCACCACCAAACAAACCAATTTTACCACCTTTTGCATAAGGCTCAATCAAGTCAATTACTTTAATACCGGTAAACAGTACTTCCGAAGCGGTACTAAGATCTTCAAAAATGGGTGGCTTAGCATGGATGGGGCGTCCATTTTCTTTGCTTACTGCAGGCAAACCATCAATTGGATCGCCGGTTACATTAAACAAACGGCCCTTAATTGCTTCACCTGTAGGCATGGCAATAGCTTTGCCGGTATCGGTAACCTTAGTNNTTTTCACGGGTAAGCTCAAGGGCATTTAAAATTTCGGGAAGATTAGAACCACTATCAAACTGCACGTCCACAACGGCACCGATGATGGATTTTACTTTACCTGTATTGGCCATAACTAATATTTAAATTATATAAGATATAAATTTGAGCCGCAAAGGTAAGGTGCAGCAGTTGTTTTAAAAAATTTAGAAGGGAAGTTTTTTTGTGAACCGGCAGTAGATTTTAAATGAGCAATTGTTGCGTCGGTTTATCCCGACCTTTCGGGAATTACTTCAACATTAAATCTTTGGGCATCAATACTCAATACAGTAGTAATAGCCTTATTTTTGTTTGTTCAATAAAATTTATATGAAATTATTTTTTGGGGTTTTCATTTTTACAATAATTATAGCATCCTGTTCTTCCACATATCAATTCCGGCAAGACAAAGCAGCATTTGAAGCCAGCCCGGTTACTCAAAGTTTTAAGTCTATCGCCGATATGAACGACTCCTATTTTGAAATAAGAGAAAATAATTTTTTTGAATTTTATCACCAGTTATTCGATAGTGTAAAAAACACCCGTTACCCCGGAAAGTTTGAATTAAAGGGAGACACCCTTTATTTAAAATTTTACAATAAGCGTGGCAAAGCTTTGCTGGGCAGCAAGGCAGTTATAAAAGAAAACAAAAACGAAATTGTTTTTTTTAAGTAAAACTTCTCATAGGCACTTTAAATAATTGCAGTAAACTCCGCAATAAAAACCTAAAATAAAGTTTAAACATTAAACAATCCTCCTTTCATTCCTGTATCTTTGCATTTCAATAATGCATCAGCCTTTAGACATATTAACTTTAGCGCATAAGCAACCCTTTATGCATAGTGAACTGGAAATAATGCAGCAGGTTGACAGAATGGTGCCCGGTTCGGTAAAATATTCCATCAGTAGGTATAAAAAAAATTCCAAATGGGAAATGGAAGACCTGGGTGTATTGGTTTATCATTACGAAAAAAACAACCCCGAATCCAACTACCTGGAGCTTCGCTTTTGTGTTACTGGCAATGTATATTGCCGTGAAAAAAAGGCTGAATGTAATTATTGCAAACTAAGCAACTCAAAAGTTTGTATTGAAAAAGTAGATAGCATGGATGTGCTGAGTTTTACTTTTTCGCCTGTTTACTTGCAGCAGTTTGCAAAAGCTCATCGAAACCCCGATAGTATTACAGATAATGTTTTGGCATTTCAACATACTTCTTCTTTTTCAAAAATGTTGCCGCTTTGCAGTAAAACCAGGATGGCCATAGAAGCACTGCTAAACCACAACTATACCGATACGCTGGAAAACATTTTTATTAATGCCCAAACACAAATATTGTTGTTGTACAGCATGGATTGTATGTTGGGAGTTAAAGAAGAACCTGTTTTTACTTGTAAGTTTTTGGCAAATGAGGCCGACAGAGAGAAAATATTAAAAGCAAGAGAAATTCTTCTGAAACATATTGGCGAACCCATCACCATTAAAGCTTTGAGTCGTAAAGTGGCCATTAACGAATGTTACCTTAAAAAAGGCTTTAAAGAAATATTTGGTACCACCATTTTCGATTTTTACCAGGGCCAACGCATGGAACATGCAAAATATTTATTGTACGATAAAGGCCTAAGTGTAACCGAAGTATCCATGATGCTGGGCTACTCTTCTATTTCACATTTTAGCACTGCTTTTAAAAAACATACAGGCATTAAGCCATGTGAATTGTTGCTTCACTAATTCATAGTTATACAAATTTCAAAGCTGATTACAGATATTAAAAAAGCATCTTTATAAGATGCTTTTTTGGCACAATGAAAATGTATAAGGTTACTTCTTCATTAATACAAACAGGTTCATTGAATTTTAAAACGGAGGCTATTGAATTTTTATGATATATAATTGAAACCGAAAAATGAAATTTTTAAAATAACGGGAGTAAGACTACTCCCGTTTTACCCTAATAAAACCCTAAACCAGCAAAAACTCTTACGAGCGGGCTATATCGCCTTCGTTGCTCAATAAAATTTCTTTATTCTTTGTATCGGCTGTTACCAATTTTACTTTGTAAAATGGTGCCACACCGGGAATTTCAACTTTTTCGCAGGTTTCAATTGTAGAACCCGCATATTTTGTTTCAATAGATGTTGCTACATTTTGTGGGAGAGCAGTAACATCAAAAATTGTTTTTGTTTTTAGTAGTACCCCATTCCCATTGAACTCTGTAGTTTGCTGTAAATTGTTTTCGTTTACAAAACTGGCTACATAATTTCCGGAAAAGTTTTTACTCCATTTATTGGATTGTATTGTTGAGTAATTTGATTGAAATGAAGTTTCTACAACCTCCGGTACTGATAATTTTGCAACAGATGTTTTCTTTTTTGATTGTGCATTTGCAGCAATGGAAAACAATAAACCTGCTGATAATAATAAAAAGGTGTTTTTCATAAATTAACCTGCTTCAAAAAATTTTATAAATGTGTGTTAGCTATATTAAATTCTCCAATTTTGTGCCAATAGCCATAATTGTGGATAAATGACAAAAAAAACAGAAATTTTACTAAGCATACTACCCTGTTTGCAGTAGATTGAAAAACTCTTCTTTTCAACCATTATAAACGCAAAAATTATACCGCTTCAATCATCTTGGGATTTAATTTGTTAACTTCGCACACCTTAATTTTAAGCATTAGAAAGGCAAATAATTATGTCGTTGAAATACAGAGAATACAAGCAATTGAATCTTCCATCCATCAGTGAAGAAATTTTAAATAAATGGAATGAACAACAGGCTTTTGAAAAAAGCATCAGCCTCAGAGAAGGGAAAAAGCCCTTTGTTTTTTTTGAAGGCCCGCCAAGTGCCAACGGGATGCCCGGCATTCACCACGTAATTTCCAGAACATTAAAGGATTTGGTATGCCGCTACAAAACCATGCAGGATTTCCAGGTTAAACGAAAAGGAGGTTGGGATACGCATGGCCTTCCGGTAGAATTGGGTGTAGAAAAACTTTTGGGCATCACTAAAGAAGATATTGGCAAAACCATCTCCATTGAAGACTACAATGCAACCTGCAGAACAGAGGTTTTAAAATATAAAGACAAATGGGACGAAATCACAAAAAAAATGGGGTACTGGGTTGATTTAAACGATCCATATATCACTTTTAAAAACGATTATATTGAAACCCTTTGGTGGTGCCTGAGCGAATTGTACAAAAAAGGTTACTTGTACGAAAGTGTAAGCATACAACCCTACTCACCGGCAGCAGGTACAGGGCTTAGCTCTCATGAACTAAACCAACCTGGAACTTATAAAGATGTAAAAGATACCAGTGCGGTGGTAATGTTTAAATTAGTGGAAAGTGGAAAGTGGAAAGTGGAAAGTGGAAATTCTGACATCTATTTAATGGCATGGACCACTACACCCTGGACCCTTCCCTCAAACCTCGGCTTAACCGTAGGTCCAAATATTGATTATGTGCTCGTCCAAACTTTTAACCCTTATACCTTTCTTCCAATAAATGTAGTTTTAGCAAAACCTTTGCTTTCAAAATACTTTAAAGCAGAGGCGGAAAACGAGGATTTTAATGCTTATAAAGAGGGGGATAAATTAGTTCCCTGGAAAATAATTGCAAATTTTAAAGGCAATGAATTAGAAGGTTTGGAATATGAACAACTCCTGCCATTTGAAGCAAGCACTCTTGAAAAAATTCGTGAGATAACAGCAGGTGCCGAACCCTTTAGAGTAATCACCGGTGATTTTGTTACCACCGAAGATGGTACCGGTATTGTACATACAGCACCTGCATTTGGTGCAGATGACTATAAGGTTGGCCAAAAAAATAACCTGGGTATTTTAACCCTGGTTGACAAAGAAGGTAAGTTTGTAGATGGTGTAGGCGAGTTTAGTGGTCGTTATGTAAAAGATTATAAAAACGAACCCAACTACACCGATGTTAATATTGACATAAGCGTAAAACTCAAAAAAGAAAACCGTGCTTTTAAGGTTGAAAAATACGAGCACAATTATCCGCATTGCTGGCGTACCGATAAACCCATAATTTATTATCCATTGGATGCATGGTTTATTAAAACCACCGCAGTTAAAGACAGAATGGTTGAACTCAATAAAACCATTAACTGGAAACCGGCCAGCACCGGTAGCGGCCGCTTTGGCAATTGGCTGGAGAATATGGTGGATTGGAACCTAAGCCGAAGCCGCTATTGGGGTACACCCTTACCCATTTGGAAAAGCGTGGATGGAGCCGGAAATTTTATTGATGAAAATGAAGGTGGCGAACAAAAATGCATTGGCTCCATTGAAGAACTCAATAACGAAATAAAAAAAGCTGCCGATGCTTTGGGCGGTGATACCAATACCCATTACCTGCACGAAGGCATACTCGACCTACATAAGCCTTATGTGGATGACATCACATTGGTAAGCTCAACCGGAAAACCCATGAAAAGGGTTCCCGATTTAGTGGATGTATGGTTCGATAGTGGCGCTATGCCTTATGCACAATGGCATTTTCCTTTTGAAAACAAAGAAACTTTTGAGCAAAATTTCCCGGCCGATTTTATTGCCGAAGGCGTTGACCAAACCAGGGGCTGGTTTTACACCCTTCATGCATTAGGTGTTTTGTTGTTTGATTCTGTGGCGTACAAAACCGTAGTAAGCAATGGCCTTGTGTTGGATAGGAATGGAAATAAGATGAGTAAGAGACTGGGCAATGTAGTAAACCCATTTGACACCATTTCAAAATATGGTGCCGATGCTACCCGATGGTATTTAATTACCAATGCTTCGCCCTGGGACAGTTTGAAATTTGACGAAGAAGGCATTAAAGAAGTGCAACGAAAATTCTTTGGCACTTTATACAATACTTATCAGTTTTTTGCCCTTTATGCCAATGTAGATGGTTTTAATTTTTCGGAACAATATATTCCGGTGCAGAACAGACCTGAAATTGACCAATGGATTCTTTCAACTCTCAATAGCTTAGTAAAAGAGGTTACTGAAAATTTAGACCAATACGAACCAACCCAAGCCGGCCGTGCTATTGAAGAATTTACTGATGTCCATTTAAGCAACTGGTATGTGAGGCTTTGCCGCCGCCGTTTTTGGAAAGGAGAATATGAACATGATAAAATTTGTGCTTATCAAACCTTATACGAATGCTTAGAAACTTTGAGCAGACTGATAGCACCTGTGGCACCATTTTTTGCAGATTGGTTATTTTGCAATTTAAATGATGTAACCAAACGATACAATAACGAATCAGTGCATCATATTTTGTTCCCCAAAGTAAATGAAGCTGTTGTTCAACAAAACCTTGAGGAAAGGATGCTTTTAGCCCAGGATGCATCTTCCTTAATATTATCACTAAGGAAAAAAGTAAATATCAAAGTAAGGCAACCCTTACAAAAAGTATTTATCCCTTCATTAGATGCTGGTATGACGGAAAATATCCGCCAGGTGGAAGACATTATAAAATCGGAAACCAATATTAAAGAAATTGAAATACTGGCTGCCGACAATGACTTTATCCGCAAAAAAGCCAAAGCAAATTTTAAAACCTTAGGTAAAAAATTAGGACCTAAAATGAAATGGGCTGCCTCGGTAATAGAAGCACTTGACAATAGCGCCATTGAAAAAGTAATGCAGGGTAAATACACATTAAATGAAACAGCAGTTGCAGTAGGTGAAGACCCAATTGCTATCACTGCAGAAGATATAGAGGTAATCACCGATGAAATTCCCGGCTACGAAATAGCAGGCAAGGGTTCATTAACGGTTGCTTTGGATGTGAGCATTTCCGAAACGCTGCAAAACGAGGGCAATGCACGTGAATTGGTAAACCGAATACAAAACATAAGAAAAGACAACGGCTTTGAGCTAACCGATCGTATATTGGTACAGGTTAGTGAAAATAAATTGCAATCCTCTTTAATTGAATTTAAAGATTATATTTGCGGCGAAATTTTAGCGGATTCTCTTGAATTTGTGCCCCATTTAACGCTTGGTGAAACAATAGAAGTGAACGATGCTAGCATCAATGTATATGTAAAAAAATTGATAACTGATGGCAACCAATAAGAAATCAACGAAGCCGGCAGCTAAAAAACCGGCACCTAAAAAAGTAGTGAAACCAACAGCTAAAAAAGCAGCTCCCGCACCTAAAAAGGCGGCTAAACCGGTAGCAAAAAAGGTGGTTGCCAAACCAGTACCTAAAAAAGCAGCGGTAAAACCTGCTGTTAAAAAAGCAGATCCTGCTCCAAAAAAAGTAACTAAGCCGGTTGCAAAAAAAGCGGCCTCGGCTCCTAAAAAAGTGGTTTCGGCCCCAAAAAAAGTAGTTCCGGCCCCAAAAAAAGCTGCAAAACCGGTAGCTCCTGCAAAACCGGTGGCAAAACCGGCTGCAAAAGCTATTGTTGCTCCTGCTCCCAAAAAAGAAGAGCCTAAAAAGGCAGCAGCTATAGCTAAACCGGTTACCCCTGTAAAACCTGCAGGTATTAAAGCAAATGCACAAAATCCAAAAGACATAAAAATAACACCAGCTAAAACCGTGAGTATACCAAAAATAAACACCAAAACTGCCCGCACTTATCAACCCGATTTTACTAAATCTGTATTAGACCAACCTAAAGTTGATCCGGGTGCACCCATTGTAAGATATAGCGATAACGACCTTACAGAATTTAGGGAACTTATTCAACGCAAATTAGGCACTGCTAAAAAAGAATTAAACTATTTACAAGGTTTAATTACTCGTAAAGATGATATGGGTGGCGATGAAACCGATAACCGCTACATGACTATGGAAGATGGCAGCCTTAGTATGGAGCGTGAACAACTGAGCCAAATGGCCAGTCGTCAAATTACTTTTATTGATCACCTGGAGAAAGCGTTGATGCGAATTGAAAACAAAACCTACGGCATTTGCCGTGTTACCGGTAAATTGATTGACAAAGCAAGATTAAGAGCTGTTCCACATGCTACTTTAAGCATAGAAGCTAAAATGGGACAGGTAAAATAATGTATAATTGACAATGTACAATTGACAATTAAATTAATAGGGAAGATGGAGAATTACGAGAGTGGTTCTCCTTTTTTTTTAAAGGTCGACCAGCTTTGAAAGGAATATTTCCATTAAAAGGCTTTACAATTTGTGTAGGGTATTCAAATTAAGGTCGACAACCTTTGAAAGGTGGTCGACCTTATGCAACCATATACAAATTTATTTTTAAAGTGAATGAAGCGAACCTGCTGCAGATTCATCTACCAGCCAACTTATATTTCCATTAACAGGCTTTACAATTTGTGCAGGGTATAATTCCGGATTGTAGCTTCCTTCCAATACTTCTTTTAAAGCGGGTGCTTTTTCGGTGCCGGTTACCATAAATACAATTTCTTTGGCCGCATTTATTAAAGGCGGAGTAAAGCTTATGCGTTGCATTTGCTTTAACTCTACATAAATATCTTTTACAATAGAATCTGTTTCGAGCAGTAAAGAAGAGCCGGGGAAAATAGAAGCAGTGTGGGCTTCATCTCCCATTCCTAAAAAAATTAAATCAAAAGAAGGAATTGCTGTTCCAAAAAACTCTCTAATGATATGTTGGTAGGCAAGTGCATCGGCTACGTAATCTCCATTCACCGGAATACGAAACATATTTTCTTCAGGAATTGGAACATGATTGAGCAAATGTTGCTTTGCCTGAAAGCTGTTGTTTTCTGCATTATCAAAATCTACATAGCGTTCATCGCCCCAAAACACAAATAAATTTTTCCAATCTACCCTATTGGCGTTTTTAGGTTTAGCAAGCATTGTGTACAAAACATTGGGCGTTCTTCCGCCGGCAAATGCTACTGTAAATCTTCCATTTGCTGTAATATTTTTCTCAGCCAATGAAATGAAAAGCTCCATTGCCTCAATACAAAGTGATTCAATAGAAGAAAATACTTTAATCATGTGCATGGCTTTTTTTACTCATTGGCATAGTAATCCATTTGTAACCATCTTGTCCTATTAAAGAGTCAGCACCTTCGGGGCCGGCGGTACCGGCTTCGTAATTAGGGAAGTTTACCGATGGGTTAGCCTGCCAGCATTCCAAAATAGGTTCTACCAATTCCCAGGCAGCTTCTACCTGGTCTGCACGCATAAACAAAGTAGCATCGCCTTCAATTACATCTTGTAAAAGGGTTTCATAAGCCTCTGGAGTTGTTCCTTCGTAGCTGTCTTTATAGTTAAAAATCATATCTACCGGGGTCAACAACATTTGAGGGCCAGGTCGCTTTGCCTGCATCCTTAAGCGAATACCCATATCGGGTTGAATGTAAATCATCAACAAATTGGTACGCCAGTTTTCGTTGGCTTCAATGGGAAAACTTTGGTGTGGCACCGGTTTAAATTCAATAGTAATTACAGTAATAGCCTGAGCCATTCGTTTTCCGCTTCGTACATAAAATGGCACATCATTCCATCTCCAGTTTTCAATATTAAACTTTACAGCGGCATAGGTTTCTGTGACAGACTGAGGCGAAACATTTTTTTCCTGGCGGTATCCTTTTACTTTTTTACCCTCAATCCATCCTTCACTATACTGGCCTCTTACAGCCACATCATGTACATTTTCTTTTTTAATTGGGCGAATGGCTCTCAACACATCGGCTTTTTTATTTCGCACTTCATCTGCATCAAAACTCACCGGTGGCTCCATTGCTATCAAACAAAGCAACTGCATTACATGGTTTTGAATCATATCTCGTAAAGCTCCGCTTTGTTCATAATAACTGCCTCGTTCCTCCACTCCTATTTTTTCGGCCACTGTTATTTGAACAGAATTGATAAAATTTCTATTCCAAATTGGTTCAAATAATGCATTTGCAAACCTAAATGCCAGAATGTTTTGAACCGTTTCTTTACCCAGGTAGTGGTCTATCCGGTATATTTGATTTTCGTGAAAAATTTTCTTAAGCTGCAGATTGAGTATTTGGGCCGATTTAAGATCGGAACCAAATGGTTTCTCCACTACAATTCGGGTATTAATTCGATCACCGGCAAAACCTACTTCACCCAGGTTATGGGCAATAGTGCCAATAAATTTGGGAGGAACTGCCAGGAAAAAATTACGACTTACAATTTTTTCGCCTTTAGAGAAATTGGAAATAATTTTTTTTATTTGCATGTACAACTTTGGCTGATTTAGATCGCCACGCAGGTACTCAATATTTTTTACAAACTGTTCCCATTCGGCTTTTTTTGTTTTTCCTCTTCTGGAATATTTATCTACGCCGCTTTTTAAATCTTTTACCAGAATATCCCTGGAGGGTATAGATGTTCCAAGGCACAGTATTAAAAATTTTTGATGCAGGTGTTGGTCCAAATATAAATTGTATAATGCCGGAATAAGTTTGCGATGTGCCAGGTCGCCGGTACCGCCAAAAATGGTTATAACTACCGGGTGTTCGTTGCTATTGGGTATTGTTGTCATTAATTAGTGTATGGTTTGATTCCACTCGGTGTGAAAAATTCCTTCTCTATCATTTCGCTTATAAGTGTGTGCGCCAAAAAAATCTCTTTGTGCCTGAATTAAATTGGCAGGGAGCCATGCGCTACGAAAACTTACATAATAATTTAATGAAGCACACATGGCCGGCACCGGAATACCTGCCTGTATGGCTACAGCAACTATTTGTTGAAAGCCTTCCCGGCATGCATTCAACTCTTTTGAAAAAAATGAATCATCCATTAAATTTTTCAAATTGGGATTATTCTGAAAAGCTGCTGTAATTTTTTCAAGCAT
>DEHT01000018.1 GCA_002352045.1 Chitinophagaceae bacterium UBA2793
CCATTAGGGGCTACTGGCTGTAAGTTGACTGTGCAGATACTGAATGAATTAAAGCGCCGAAATAAAAAATACGGCATGGTTACGATGTGCATAGGTGGGGGGATGGGTGCCGCAGGCATTATCGAAAGATTGTAATATTAAAACTAGCAAAGCTTAAAAGTTTACATAACATAAACTTTGTTTTGTGATATCAATCGTTTATTAATGACTTAAGAGTGCCTTGGAAAGACTATTTCCTTTTTAGCTTGCAAATAGGCAGAAATGCTTATATTTTGTCTATGTATGAATTACTAAAAATGTTTTAAAGGTTTTTAAAATGTTACGAAATGGGTTCTTTGGGCTATTATTAGCTTTTTTTCTTGCTGTTTCCCTTACGCAAATTGTTAATGCTGAGGAGCTGAAAAAAGCTGGTCCGCGTAAAAAAGAAAATCCAGTTGCCTTCAAATTGGTGGGTACCGTTATTAAGAAAACAGGTGAGTTCTACATTCGAACTAAATCAGAAGATGTAAGATTTCCCAGTGATGACAAAAAAGATTACAGTAGTTTTTTAAACAAGAATGTTGTATTGTCAGGCAAAGGCTATGTGTCAAGTGGTGCAATTAGATCAAAAACCGTAATAGGAAAAAAAGACATTCCCTATTCTCATAGATTAACTTCAATTGAAAGTGTTGTACTAAAAGAAGAGCCCGAAAAGCCTAAAAAAGAAAAGAAAGAAGTAGAAAAACCAAAAGAGGAAAAACCAGAGGAGGAGAAAAAAGATTAACTTTTACTAATAGGGGGCAATATGAAGCTATCAAAGTGGTTGTTGTTTTTGTTTGTTTTTTCTTTGCAATTAAATATGGTTTTTTCAGAAGATGAAAAAGCTGATGAAGAAAAATCTGATAAAGCTGAAAAAGGCGACAAAAAGAAAAATGTTGAATTTACGATTCACCCATTTGTATTGTTTTCTTTATGAAAACAATTTTGCGGTATAATTAGTCCTCAAAACAACTGGAGGAACTAAAATGAGTATAAAACAATCAAGTGGTTTTACAGAGCGTAACCGTCGACTAGAAATCAAAACCATTCATCAGCAAATGTCACAGCTTGCTATATGCGGAGCTGGCCTAAGCCCTTGGGAAGCTGATGAATTGGTTAAAATAATTGATGATGTTTATTTCTCTAACAATAATCTAGCAGATATAAGCAACGGTCAGGTTAAGTATAGTTGCGTGTCTTCAACAGAAGGTGCTGGAAAACCATTAACCCAATGCAAAATGGAAACAGTTGTTTTATCTCTTTTTAAGCCAGAAGATAACGAACGATTGCCTAATGCCGTAAATAAACAGCGCCAAGTAAATTTGCGTTGGCGCCGCATTATGAGAATATGCGATGAAGCAAAAGATCAGGGTGGTTTATTATCCCAAGAAGACTTAGCTGAATTATTAATGTGTGATGTAAAAACAATTCAGCGAGATTGCATTGCCATGCAAAAAGATGGCATTGTAATACCAACAAGAGGTCAGCAAAAAGATATTGGGCCTGGAGTAACACATCGAGAATTAGTGGTACGCCATTGGATTGAAGGTAAAGAGCCTGTAGCCGTTGCTGATTGCACAAAGCATTCAATAAAAGCGGTAGAGAATTATTTAGATAGATTTAAGGTAGTCGTTTACCTCCGTAAAAATAAAAGTTTTACAGATCATGAAATTTCTGTGGTTGCAGGAATATCACCACGAGCTGTAAAAACATACTTAGAGCTGTTCGACAAGTATAAGAGCAGCTCATTATTTAAATATCGCCTAGATGAAATTACAATTGCAGGAAGCAATTATTATCAATCAGTAGGTGAAAAAAAAGACTTGTCACAGTAGAGACAATCGCAAAACGAATGGAGGAAACAATGAAACGAGCTCAAACAGCATTAGAATCATCATTTATGCCACAGGCCTATAAAAATTTTACTGGCGCCTTGGAGGCATTTTTCAGCAAAGAGTGTCCACAAATAGGAGGCCTTAGAACACGCCAAGTGTTAGTGAACTATATTGCAGAAATGGTTAGAATTTTTTACCCAGAAACATCTCACTTAGGTCAAGGTCAAATACAATGGACAACAGTTGATAAGGGAGAAAAGAGTTCGTATGGGAAATCAATGAAAGATACAGCTCTAAAAAGCGTTGTAATAGACCTAGTACAAACCTGCGACGCTAAAGAAAGAGCTGAAGGGAAAAAACTTAAAGAAGTTAAAAAGGAGGCGGTAGTTAGGATATGTAAACAGGTAGATAAACAAGATGGTTGCATAACAAATGCAGAACTAGCAATCATTTTAAAAATATCCCCTAGCACGGCTGGAAAGTACATCAAAGAATGGGAGGTAGAGAACAAATCCGTTTTACCACGCAGAGGAACAATACATGATATTGGGCCATCAATGACACACAAAAAAATAATTATAGAGAAACTCTTTTTAGAAGGTCATAATGTTCAACAGGTAAGCAGAGAAACATATCATTCTTTACCTGCCATTCAGAGATATATTGAAACTTTTAAAAAAGTGCTTCTTTGCCATAAAAAGACAATGGAATTAAAAGAAATTGCATATGCAGTTGGACACACACCAAACTTAGTGCAGCAATATTTAGACATTATTCAAAATTACGAAGAAAGGGGGATAGTATTAGAAAAACTAGAAAAATACGAAGTGGAAATTGAAAGCAAGTACAATGAAAACTTGAGGAACTTTCAAAATGAAAAATAATAAGTATAATAAAACAGTGTGGACAAATTTACCTATGGACAAATGGGATTATTTTAGTTCACTTGTTTGGTGGTTAAGTACAAAACTACTTAAATTGCCTAATACCCTGTGACTCAACCAGTTATAGAATTATTTTTAACGACGATTGTGGTCAACTGTGTAATTTAGGATAATTTTAAAAATCTTTAAAAGGTGAAAAACGGAGAGAATGAACGAGCAAGACAAAAACCAAATTATTGAACTAATAAAAGCAGGTAAACAGCTGCCAAAAGAATACATTTACAAATTGTTTGCCGATGAAGAAGATGTTATTCTTTCAGAACCCAAAGATAATTACATTTTTCTAGATACTGAAGAATCTGCAGTGGGTATATTTTGTACAAGCTTTATTCAAACCTGCTTGGATTTATTTACAGGTGAAAGAGAAAAGAGGCTGCAGAACATTTATTGAATCGCCTTATCAAAATTAAATGGAAAGCACAACAAAAGGAACAAGTCGGTTAGTCTTACTAATTTTTAGTTTTCTAATTATTTGGGTGCCGAATTAAATTTATGAAAATCGCTGCGGATACTTTCTTTTGGTTTGTTGATTGGCCAGAGAGGAATATATTTTGATAAAAAATGTTTTAGAACTTGTGAGCGAAAATAGTTTTCGTGAACCCATTTGACCTCTGCCATCGTTAAAAGGCATTCGATAAGTTCTGTGTGCCCACTATTATTTGCAAATTGAGCTGCGGTTTCATATTCGCGGACATTGATATATTCTAATTTGCCAGCCCCATACATAGGAGCAAACCATCCCGTTACGAAACATAAAGCCCCAGCAGCTTTGCCAATGCACCAAAATTTTATCTCTTTAAAACGACTAGGTTTTTTGCCGAATTTTTTTAGAATTTCCCCAACTTGCTTTCGATGATGCCATTCGTCTTCTTCAATTTTTCGAATACAACTTTTTTCTTCAGGGTTTTTTACAGATTTCCAATGGCTTCGGTACGCGTAAGCCGCTGCAAGCTCACCTGAATAGGCTTGTTGTAAAAGATCAATCAGTAAGTCAAAGTTTTCTGTTTGGCTCGTAGGTTTTAGATGTTTAGCGGTTTTATTGTTTGTAAAAAAATGGGCGGTGTAGATGCCAATTAGGCCTGTGAAGATGCCGCCAAAAATATCAAGCACATAATGTTGTTTGGTGGTGATTACAGTAGAACACAAGAATACAAATAAAAATAATAAAACATAGCGTGATTTGGGGTAGGCTTTTGCAAAATACCAACAACCAATGCCTGGTGAAGTAATGTGCCCACTTGGAAAACAATTCGCAGGCCCATCGATTGATAATAACCAAAGATATAATTTGTTAAAAAAGCCTTCGCTTGTGGGTGGTGTATGGCGTATCATATAAGTTGGGAATACAATAAAAATCAGATAATTGATTAAAACAGCAGTGGTCAAGGCAATTATTGATTTCTTAAAGTAGTTTTCTTTTGTGATAAAAATCGGCAGATACATTAAATTGATCAATAACAAATAAGGTAGTACAGTCCAAACGAGAAAAGGAATATTTTCTTCCCCCAATATTTTTGGCATTAAGTGTAAATCAAAGAATTGATATCGATTGGTTAATTGATAGCCTATGTATAAAAAACTTGTCCATAGAACAAATTGAATCAATTGTTTGCCGATTATTTTCATTAGGTTAAAATTCCAAAGCAGGATAGCCCAAAACACACAAGGGTTTGCAAGAGGAAGCGTTTTGAAGTTACAGGGTCTTCTTTCATTTCTTTATATAATATATGAATCAAAATGCTCGCTGCAAAGGACATAATCAGAATTATAAGATTGGCTAAGTTTGGTAAAATAAAGAAATAGGGGATAAACAGTAATACGCTAATTCCGCTTGCTCTAATGGCTGCATGTACCCCAGAAATCGAATTATTCAAGTAAATGATGCGACTGAAGCCCAGACAAACTAATTCGCAGAGAAAACAAATAACATAAGCAACAAAATAAGATTTTTCAGGCATGATTTGATATAACGCCAACCACAACAAACCCGGCACTGCAACATAAAGAAGCAATACAATATCGTGTTCGTTATGAGAATTTTGAACCTCCGTTGGGAAGCACCATTGATAAGTCACAAACAAAATAGTCGGTGCCATAGCCCAATAAATTCCACCTAATATGAATGAAATATAAATGACTAGAGCGGCAGCAAAAATGCTAGCATCATCCAAAGATGATTTCTTTCTTAATAAATAGACAAAAAGCAATAAAACTAATAAAACAATTAATTTGATAATCAAAGTGGAAACGGATAATTTTTCATATCGAATTAATAAAAAAATAGTTGTAATGGGAATAAATAAATTATCTAGCCCTCGCCAAGAAAAAGCCTCTAGTAACATGACAATAAAAGCAACCATTATAGAAATTAATACACCTTCAAAAATACCTATCTGGCTACCAATGGTGAGCGGAATGTTTATGCAAAGGAAGGCCGTTATAAAAAAAGCTAAGCTACCTTCCCAACTTTTAAAACCTTCTTTAGTGCTATATTTAATGAGTCCATATTTCACGCCAATTAATGCAGCTATGGCATCTGCAAAAGTTAATACCAAAATACTAATNNCTAATGCTGTAAAAAAGACTGCTGTTGTGAGAAACCAACCAACATGCTAAAACACCAACCGGGAAAACGAATTCGCCAATACTCATTCTTGAAACACTATGTAAGGCCGAACCTAAAGTGTTTTTAAGAAAAAGCCTTACATACAATAAAGCAATAATTGATAAAAATGTCAGAATAACAACTGGCCAGTTGTCTTTAAAATAAAAGGGAAAGGTTGCGGTTACTATTCCGATTCCTGCATGAATGAATTTACGGCTGGATTCAGGGCTTAAGGAAAATCGTGTGCGGATTTGTTTTTCTACTAAAAATAGAAAACCAAGAAAAACCAAAACTCCAGTTAGCCAAAGGGCTTGTATCATAAAACCTCTTCCAGTATAAAAGCGGAATAAAAAAAAGCTTTATCCTTTAGAAGTAATTCTTGGCCTTTGCTTGTATGGGAATGTATACGGTGTTTAAATTTTTCTGGTACAGAACGAGGTGCTAACATATTCCAATACGCAAATCGTGTTCCCTTTGTGGAGCAATTTAATAAAAGTTCATATAAATTTTCCATGATTTCATTCGACATATACTCAAAAATGTCACTTAAGTTAAACTTATTAACAACAGTAATCCCCTGTTTTGAGAAAATCTGTTCAATACTACCCAAGGGCCATTCGATTCGGTTTAGATTTTGACGAATTTTATGAAAGGAATCTTCTCTCAAGGCAAGTGGCAAGGCTGTACCATGTTGGCCATTCAGAATCCAATANNATCGAATGGTATCCCATTTTTTATCATAAAATTCAACAGCCTGTTCTTGTGTTTTAGGTGCTAATAATGTTTCAATTTTTTTTCTAGAGTGTACCCAAGGCATTAATTTTTCACGGAACAATTTGAAATAATTTTCGAATTTTCCTAAACCGCCAATGCCTTTTTCAATTAAATGTTTGCGGTTATCCCAAAATTCTTTTACGGTTGGGCTTAAATCGCCACGACATAGCTCATAACATTTCAGTCGACTATCCCCAGTTCTTGAACCTAAAAGTATTAGAAATTCGGGGTATGATAAGTTTCGATAAGCGGCTACGCGTAATTCTATACAAGCTATTTGGGAAGCATTNNATTAATTTGGCAAAACAATTGTCACCAGCGGAACCAATACCAACGCAAACATCGCCTTCTTGAATATCGAGGGCTTCTAATAAAATGTCTGCATCTTCCCAACATTGAGCGTATCGAATAATACTAAAATCTACTTTTTCTTCTACTTCAGCTTTCATTTATTTTCTTCTCTTGTAATTAGATAAACATCACCCGTGCTGCCATTAAACTCAACTAAATCCCCGTCTTTTAGCCAATCTGTAACCCCTAATACGCCAACAACAGAAGGCAACCCTAGTTCGCGACTCACAATGGCACTATGGCTAAGCAAACTTCCACGCTCCACTATTAATCCGGCGGCAGCAGGAAAGAGCATAATCCATCCCGGGTCGGTGCGCTCGGCGACCAAAATGCAACCAGCGGGAAGTTCAACGCCTCGTGGGTCTTTAACGACACGCACCATACCTTTGACTATACCTGGGCAACAACCTAACCCCTTTTTATGTGGCACATTGCTATCATGTTTAACCGTTTGGTTGTTTTTAAAAAGATTACCAGAATACACAGGGCCATATGTTTCAAACCGGTCTGCGCTATCAATGGGGGTTTTTAAGT
>DEHT01000023.1 GCA_002352045.1 Chitinophagaceae bacterium UBA2793
AAGGGCAGTATAAATTCAAAAAATAAATAGAACATATATGTTCTATTTCTTTTTTGAATTTATACTGCCCTTTGCATTGTGCAGCATGTAAAGGATAAAGATTTTTTAAAACAATTAGGTGGCAGGATACGCACTATCCGAAAATCAAAAAAAATGTCTCAGGTAGATGTTGGCATTGCCATGGATAATTTTGGCGAGCAAATTGGTAGAATTGAACGAGGCGAATTGAACGTAACTATTTGTACCCTTAAAAAAATTGCAGACACTTTGGATACAAGTCTTTCGCATCTTTTAGACTTTACAAAGCAGTAAAACAAAATTGTATTTCAAAAAAATCAAAAGCCACCTCAACCCGGTGGCTTTTGAATTTTTACTTTTTACTTTTTAATTTTTTATCCCTTACTGTCCGCCCATACCGCCCGATTGTTGGGTACGTTTGCTTTCTTCTTCCAGGGCAGCTTTGCGCTGGCGGGCTGCTTTTACCTGTGCATTACCAAAGCGGTAAGTAAAGTTGAGGCGGAATACCCTGCTTTCCCATCGGCCGCTGGCAAGCATATATTGTCCGGCAAAATTGCTGGTACCTTTCCATCGCATGGTTTTTAAAATATCACCCATACTTGCTTTAAGGGTGGCCTTATTATTAAACAAAGTTTTTTGCAAGCCTAAATCCATACCGCCCATTGCTTTGCTCTTCATGGTACCCTGCCAAATTGTGGGAGAATTATACCATCCGCTCAACTCCGCCGTCCAGGTTTTAGCAAACTTTAAACTGTTTTGCATAAACAAACCCACCGTAAATACATCCGTATTTATTTCTCTTCCGGTTCCAAAGTCGGCTTTATATTTTGAGTAATTGCTATTGAGGTTAACAAAAGAAGAAAATTGTTTTTTGATGAACGGATAACTCACATTCAAGCTCACAATATCCTGGGTGGCCAGGTTTTGTTTGCTCATAACACTTTTAGAAATTTCCGAAGTGTCAATCAATTGAGAAAAAATATCCGTTACATGGCTATAACTCAATTTGGTATTTAGCTTGTATTTATAGCTATGCGTAAGTGAAATACTGTTAGTGTATTGAGGCCTTAAGTTTACATTACCTCTCATGTACTGGTAATCGTCTAATTTAAATTCAAAAGGATTTAAGTCCTGGTAAGCAGGCCTGTCTATTCTTCTGCTGGCACTAATGCCCCATTGACTCATAGGATTTTTGTTGAAGGTAAATGCCACACTCGGAAAGAAATCAAAATAGTCTCTTTTAAATCCGCCCTTATAATCTACATATTTATTGGTTTGATTATCCCAAGTAAAGCCATAAGAATCGCCCTCTAAATTGGTTTGTTCCACACGCAGCCCGGCCTGAACCATAAAGCCCTTGTATTGCTTATTGTAATTTACATACGCTGCATTTACATTTTCCTTGTAGTCAAATCGATTACTTCTTCCGGAATCGTAAGCATTGGTATTGCCATAAACATTGTAGCGTTTAAAGTTGTTGCTGGTGTTTACAAAACCCAGTTTAGCACCAAAGCCCAGCTTGCCTTTTTTATAATCCATTTCATAGTCGGCCTTTAAAGCATACATATCAATTTTTGTGGGCGAAATCATGCGATATACATTTCTATATAACTCCACATCGTTTTGATTGTAATAAATATTGGGTTGGTATTGGTTTGAAAAAACATAATAATGGTTATAGTCTGCATCTATATTTAATTCTTTACCCTTTTCGGCAAAACGATAATTGATATTGGCATTAATATTATTTCGTTCGCCTTCATTTTCATTTTCTGCTTTCAATTTTCTTACACTTGTTTTGGTGGGTTCGTAAGCAATATCAGTAAGCGCATTACTAGTCATTGCATTATCGCTCAACATGCCATTTACAACAAAGCCAATTGTTTTTTTAGGGTTGATAAAATAATCGAGCCCTGCTTTATAAGTATGTGCTTCATTGCTATTAACCATTCTGTTGCTCATATCAAACACAGTATCGGCAGTGGTTCTGTAAAAATCCATTAAGTTTCGGCCCTTATTATTATTGTAGTTGTAGTTTGCAAATACATTGGTTTTTTTACCCCTGCTATTTACACTTAGCCCTGTATTGTATTTTGGATAATTCCCAATACCCCATCCGGCATTTACCGTACCATTGGTACCTAGGCTTTTATTTTTTTTAAGCCTGATATTGATGATACCGGCATTCCCTGCTGCATCGTATTTTGCCGAAGGATTGGTAATAATTTCAAGGGCATCAATATTGGAGCTTTGCATAGTTTTTAAATATTCAGCCAAATCGGTTCCCGATAGCGGCGAAGGCTTTCCATCAATATATACTCTTACTCCATTTTTTCCACTTAGGCTTAGGTTATCGTCTTTGTCCACCACTACACCCGGAGCTTTGCGTAATAATTCCAATGCATCGGTACCAACCGAATTAATAGTTCCTTCTACATTTAAAACTGTTTTATCGGCTTTCAACTCCACAATTGGCCTGGTAGCTGTTACCACTACCCCACTTAGTTCTTTTGTTTTTTTCACAAGCGTAATAGCAGGTACGGTAATATCTGTTGTATTTACAGCAATGCTGCTAAAATTATTTTCGAATCCAACATTGGTTGATTTAATTAAATAATTGCCGCTGGCAATATTTTCAAACCTATAATTACCATCTGCTTTAGTAACAGCAAATTTTATGGTACTGCTATCAGCAGATTTTAAAAGCAATACAGTTACTGCCGATAATGGCTTTCCGGCCTCATCATGTAGGGTACCCGAAATACTTTGAGCACCTACACTTAAAAACAAACTAAAAGTTAGCAAAGCAAACAAAAATGACTTTTTCATGACAATTTATTTTGAATAGGCCGCAAATGTACCGCCGAAATTTTCCGCAAAAAACAAATATTTTGCCAAATGGGGATTAGCCATGATGTGTGGTGCGATATGTTAAAAAAAATGAAATAGGTTATGCAGAATGCACGCTTATTGAAAATATACAACCGAAAAAATTTGTAAAACACACTTGAAATTTAAAATATTCAACTCGTAATTGAAGTTATTTCAACCGGTTACTATCAAAATGCAGTATTTTCTCAAAGGGTATTTAAACGTCCGCTTCCCTATTTTTGCACAATGGTAATTCGAATATGGAGCCTGTTTAAAAAAGACCTATTGCTTGAACTGCGGCAAAAGCATAGTTTTTATGGCATATTGTTATATGTAGCTTCTACCATATTTGTTTTATACCTCAGTATGCCCGATAGCCCTAGTGCAGATGTTTGGAACAGCCTTTTTTGGGTAATACAATTATTTGTATGTGTAAATACTGTTGCTAAAAGTTTTCTACAGGAAAGCCGGGGACGCATGTTGTATTTTTATTCCATCTGTTCACCGGTAGAATTTATTTTAGCCAAATTACTTTTTAATATTTTGTTGATGGGCTTAATGAGCATCCTTAGCCTGCTGTTGTTTTATACTTTTTTAAGCAACCCGGTTGTTGAAGGATTGAAATTTTTTGGAATTGTATTATTAGGTGGCGCCAGCCTTAGCCTTGTATTTACCTTGATGAGTGCCATTGCAGCAAAAGCCCAACAGAATGCAGCATTAATGGCTATACTGGGGTTCCCGGTTATTCTTCCAATGTTGTTGTTGTTAATGAAATTAAGCAAAGCTGCATTTGGCGAAGTGTTTAAAGAAGGGGCTGTACTACAGTTGGCCGGCTTAGTTGCAGGGTTAGATGTTTTAATAATTGTATTGGCAGTTATTTTGTTTCCTTTTTTGTGGAAAGATTAAACAATCGTTTCTTTTTTTTCGTAATAATCCACACCTCTGTATAGAATAAAACAAGATGCCAACAATTTATCGTAAATAGATAAAGGCTGCTCCTCTCCATCAAGATATATCACTTTAAATATTTTCATGCCCAAAGTACCATTAAAAATTAGCAGGCACAAAAACCTGTATAAAACATAAGTCAATCCAATCAATAATATGGGCGAAACCACATACACCGGTATTCCATAAGGCGATTGTGCAGCAAGCCATTTTGAATACTGCCAAAACACCAACATTATTAGTGCACCATCTACTAAGCCGAGTAATACCAGTTTTCCTAAATGAGCCGGTATATGTTCGTTTTGCATGAGGTTAATTTTTTCTTTCAATTTATTTATTATGCAAAGTATAAAAGATTATTCCTTTTACCCGAATGATTTAAAAAGTATCTTCGCTGTTTATTTTCGATTTTTTAAACTTTATTGCTCTTATGAGAAAGCTTTTTACACAAGTTGCCCTTGTTACCCTCATTGCATTTGCCGCAGCAGCTTATTTTTTATGGAGCGGATTTTGGTGGTTTTTTGGAGTGTTTGCAATTTTAGCTGCCTGGGGATTTTATGATATGTTTCAAACCCGGCATTCGCTCATTCGCAACTTTCCTTTATTTGGCCGTGCCCGTTGGATAATGGAATCTCTTCGCCCCAAATTATATCAATACTTTGTAGAAAGCGATACCGATGGTAGGCCCATTAACAGAATAGACCGTAGCACCATATATCAAAGAGCAAAACTCGAAACAGATACCATGCCCTTTGGCACACAACTAAACGTATATGCTGAAGGCTACGAGTGGATGACCCATAGTATTGTACCCATTGGCCACCACGATGTGGTGCAAGACCCCAGGGTATTAATAGGAAACAAAGATTGCAAACAACCTTACAATTGCAGTGTATTTAATGTAAGTGCCATGAGCTATGGCTCACTGAGTAAAAATGCAATTGAAGCTTTAAATGGCGGAGCCAAAATAGGTGGCTTTGCCCACAATACCGGTGAGGGGGGCTTGAGTCCATATCATTTAAAACAAGGGGGCGATTTAATTTGGCAAATTGGTACCGGGTATTTTTCTACCCGTAACCCCGATGGTACATTTAGCCCCGAAGCATTTAAAATAAATGCAGCAAAGCCTCAGGTGAGAATGATTGAAATAAAACTATCGCAGGGTGCCAAGCCCGGCCATGGCGGTATATTGCCTGCACAAAAAGTAACAGCCGAGGTTGCTGCTATTCGATTAGTAAAAGAAGGCGAAACCGTTTTTTCGCCACCTTATCATTCGGCATTTAATACACCAAAGGGACTTGTACTTTTTATTAAACAATTGCGTGAGCTAAGCGAAGGAAAACCAATAGGCTTTAAACTTTGCATTGGCCACAAGAGTGAATTTATTGCCATTTGCAAAGCCATGATAGAACTGGATACCTATCCGGATTTTATTACCGTAGATGGGGGCGAAGGTGGTACCGGTGCGGCTCCGCAGGAGTTTAGCAATTATGTGGGAGCGCCTTTAATGGACAGCCTTGCTTTTGTTCATAACATTTTAATTGGTTTCGATATAAAAAAGCATATCAAAGTAATTGCTTCGGGCAAAGTATTAACGGGCTTTCATATAGTACGTGCAATAGCATTGGGTGCCGATGTTACCAATAGTGCAAGAGCAATGATGATGGCTTTAGGCTGCATTCAGGCACTGGTTTGCAATAAAAACACTTGCCCTACAGGCGTGGCTACACAAGACCCCCAATTAGTGGCAGGCTTAGTGGTAGATGATAAAAAAGTAAGGGTTGCCAATTATCACAATGAAACAGTAAAATCGTTTACCGAACTATTGGGTGCAGCAGGCATTAAAGAAGCTTCGCAAATTAGCCGATCGCATATTTACCGAAGGGTGTTTATGAACCAGGTTACCACCTTTGAAGATATTTTTCCATCTATAGAAAAAGGAAGTTTCTTAGAAGATGAAATACCCGATAGATATAAAAATGATTTTGCCAGAGCCAATGCCGAAAGCTGGTGTATTATTTGAAAAAACAAGCTTTAAGAAATGGTTTTCTTTTCTTTTAAATAATCCCTTTCCCCTAACTTTGCGCCCTAATCAAATGTTGCTTTAGCCGTGCACAAAAGCTGGTGGAAAATAACTTCGTTTCTTTTATTGGTTTACACCATTGTGGGTGGCTTTTTAATGGAGGTTCCTCATCTTCATATTTTAAATGAAACCATTCGTAATCTTTACTTTCATGTGTGCATGTGGTTTGGCATGATGATACTCTTCATCGTGAGTTTTATTTACAGTATCAAATACCTTTCATCGGGCAATTTACGCCACGATATTTTTGCAAAAACTTATGCAATTACCGGTACGGTGTTAGGTGTATTAGGATATATAACAGGAGCCATTTGGGCAAACTATACCTGGGTTACCGACCAAAGCCAAAGCTTAGGCTCTATTTTAAAAGAGCCCAAATTAATTGGTGCTGCCATTGCTATTTTAATATATGCTGCCTACTTTGTGTTGAGAGGTTCTTTTACCGACATGGATAAAAGAGCAAGGGTGAGTGCGGTATATAATATTTTTGCTTTTGCTATGCTATTTCCAAGTATTTGGATAATACCCCGTATGGTGGGAAGCCTGCATCCTGGTGCACCCGGAAGCGATAGCGGCAACCCTGCACTTTCCTTTAATGATATTGACAGCAAACTAAGAGTTGTTTTTTATCCGGCCGTAATTGGTTGGTCGCTTTTAGCCGTGTGGATTACTACTTTAAAAATTAGAATTGAACTATTGAGAGATAAAGATTTAATAAGTAAATAAAAATTATTGAATGAACACATCTTCTATTACAAAAAAAATTAGCCTGGCCGCAGTTGCAATTTTGTGTATGCTATTTTCGTTTGCCCAGGATAAGGTTGAAATGGCTGATACTTTTAGAAGCAATGGAAAAATATATGTGGTAGTAGCAGTTTGCCTTACCATTTTGATTGGACTTTTTATTTATGTAACAACCCTGGATAGAAAATTGAGGCGAATGGAAAAGGAAATGAAAAATGAAAACTAAAATTTTGAAAAAAAATTCAAGTTTCAACTTTCAATTAAATAATGATTGCCGGAGCCATGCTCCTTTTAATAAAATAAACTAAAACCATATGTCATCAAATCAAGCCTATAGCTTTTTTGAAAGTGTAGAAAAAAGCTTTGATAAAGCAGCACAATTTACCAAATGGGATAAAGGTGTATTGGAACAAATAAAAGCGTGTAACAGTATTTACAGCATGCGTTTTCCCGTAAAATTAGATGATGGAAGCATTGAAGTAATTGAAGCATATCGGGTACAGCATAGCCAGCACAAATCGCCATGCAAAGGTGGTATTCGATTTAGCGACGAAGTAAACCAGGACGAAGTGATGGCATTGGCATCCTTAATGACTTATAAGTGTGCTATTGTGAATGTTCCATTTGGCGGTGGTAAAGGCGGCATTAAAATCAATCCACGCAATTACAGTGTGTACGAATTGGAAAAAATTACCCGCCGCTATACCAGTGAATTGGTAAAGAAAAATTTTATTGGCCCGGGCATTGATGTTCCTGCGCCCGATTATGGAACCGGCGAAAGAGAAATGGCCTGGATAGTGGATACTTACACTTCTTTAAAACCCGGTGAAATTGATGGAGCCGGTTGTGTAACGGGTAAACCAATAACACAGGGTGGTGTTCGTGGAAGAAAAGAAGCTACCGGCCTGGGTGTTTTCTTTGGTATTAGAGAGGTATGCAACATGGAAGATGTGATGCAAAAGCAGGGTCTCTCTGTAGGTGTTGTAGCTAAAACGGTAGTGGTGCAGGGATTGGGTAATGTAGGCTATCATACAGCAAAATTCTTTAGAGAAGCCGGCGCAAAAGTTGTTGCATTGGCAGAATATGAAGGTGCTATTTACAATGCCGATGGATTGAATGAAGAGGAAGTATTTCAACACAGAAAAGCAACGGGTTCTATTTTAAATTTCCCCGGTGCTACTAATTTGGCAAAAAATACCGATGCATTGGAATTGGAATGCGACATTTTAATTCCGGCAGCTTTGGAAAATGTTATTAATGGAGAAAACGCACCAAGAGTAAAAGCAAAAATAATTGGTGAAGCTGCTAACGGCCCTTGTACTCCGGAAGCTGATGAAGTGTTTGCAAAAAAAGGTATTTTATGTGTACCAGATATGTACTTGAACGCAGGCGGTGTTACGGTAAGTTATTTTGAGTGGTTAAAAAATTTAAGCCATGTAAGATATGGCCGTATGGAAAAACGCTTTACCGAAAATATGAACACTCATATTTTAGGTCAAATAGAAGAATTAAGTGGCAAAAAAGTAAGCGACCAGGAACGTAAGTTTATCATGCATGGCCCCGAAGAACAAGACCTGGTTCACAGTGGACTTGAAGAAACAATGATTACCGCTACCCGGGAAATTATGGACATTTGGAAAAAAGATCCGTCTATTCCCGATATGCGTACTGCTGCTTACATTAGTGCCATTAATAAAGTAGCTACCAGCTATGCTGAGTTAGGCATTTTCCCATAAAACTTTAAATGTTTTACATAAAAAAAATCCCTGCATTTACTGCGGGGATTTTTTATGTAACAATGTTGCCTGTAATAATTTAAAAGATTATTCAAATGTATAGCGCTTCATCATTGCATGAATTTTTTGTGCAAGCAATTGTATTCTACCGCCCATATTTTCTTCTTTTACGGGAGTAAAAACGGCAATTACGTATTTTAATTTTCCATCCTCCACTATACCGGCATCATGTGTATAGTAACTCCACCAGCCCGTTTTATGGCTGTACATTGCAGTGGATGGAAAACCGGGAGCCAGCTTGCTTTTATCGAGTTGCATAGATAGCAATGCTTTTAATTGCAGGCTTAGTTTTTCAGAAATTAATTTTTTATTTGCAATCCTAAAAAGTAAGTCGGCAAAATGAAATGCACTTGTAAATGTACCTCTAATGGTATCATAGCCGGGGTCTTCCCATTTTCGGTTCAAAAATTTTCGGGTTACTTCGCTTCCTTTCCAACTCAATGAATCTATGGTTTTATTAATATTTTTTCGGCCGGCAATATCAATAAGGCAATTGGCAGCAGTATTGTCGCTTCGGGTAATCATCAGGTCGAGCAGGTAATGAACATTTACCGTATCGCCGGCTTTGAGCAGTGGCCGTGGATCCGAAACTATTTCCTTTGACCTGTCAACATCGTTTGGTTTACGAACTTCATAGGGTTTGTATAAATCAATTTTTTGCTCGTTCACTTGTTTTAAAATTTCCATTGCTACATACAACTTATACATAGAAGCGGGATAAATGAAGTTTTTATAATGAACGCCGCCGATTGTATTTTTTTTGTGGAGTGGAAGGATGGCTACACCTACATAGGCAGGATGACTTTCCTGTACATCGTAGGCGCTATCCAACTTACATGCTGCCAGAATATTAGCGATGGCTTTGCTTAATTTTTTGTCTTCCTTATAATGCTGTGCAAAAGAATGGCAGCAATAAAAAATTAATACCGTTGTAAATAAAATTCTCATGCTGTTTGATTTTTTTGAAATGAAAAAAGGAAAAAATTGTTTTTCTATTAAACAACCCTCTTCTAATATATTTCGTCAACTAAAACTAATGTAACACTTTAATTATTGGCCGGAAAAATTTTCATCTCCTTCATTTTACCATTGCTTATTTCAAAACCATAAGTATTGTTTCCATTAGTAATCACAAAATATTTTGCCCTTAGATTGATATTGTAACGCATTGCCTGGTCTAATGTTTTTTTGTTTACAGCCACATCCATTGCCTTACATTCAATCAACAACAATGGATGCTCATCTTTATAAAACACTATATCAAAACGCTTTTTCATTTCGCCCACCATCAATTGTTTTTCAACCGCTATTAAGGGTGCCGGGTATTGTAATGTATGAATAAGATATAATAGAACATTTTGCCGCACCCATTCTTCGGGAGTAATTTGCAGCCACTTCTTGCGTATTACACAAAAAATAAACTCTTTCTCGCCTTCTGTTTTTAATTTAGGCTTTATAGCAGGATAAACAATTTCAATCATTAAAAAATAAAATGGTCATTTGCCCATATTACAAACATAACGACAAATGACCATTCAAAATTTTAAAAGATACTTCCTTTAATTCGTAGCAGCATTTGCATTCAAATTGCCCCAACCAAAACTGCTGCTTTTGGAAGGATAGTTTGAACTGGTAGTAATCATTTTGTTGAGTACCTGCTCTCTTGAATAACTTGGAAACCTGCTCCACACCAATGCTGCAATACCTGCTGTGGTTGCAGTTGCTACGGATGAACCGCCCACCGTTGAAGGAGCATTGCCACTCATTGCGAGTGATAATGGATGACGTTCATTAGACGCTTTTTCCATTACAATGGTAAAATCTGTTTCTGAACCTTTGTGGCAGGCTGTACAGTTTTGATTAAAGTTATTGTCTCTTACACCTGTTACTGCGTTTACATTGCTAAGCCATGCCGGATAAATTACACCATACCAACCTGCTGTCCATCCAAAGGAAGTTCCGGCAGCACAAAACATTAATTTACCCTTGCCGTAAGCGTAATTAATAGCATCGGTAATTTGCGAACTTCCGGTAATGCGGCCCATGCTCATGCTAATAATTTTTACATCAGTTCTATTAGCTGCATTTTTATATGCATTAGTTACACCTGTTACTTCTCTGCTTGCATCAATGAGTACATCAGATGCTGCACGACAGGTAACTAAGTTTGCATTGTATGCCACTCCCACTGCAGCACCATCGGTTCCCCTGGGAGCTGTTGCAGCACCTGCCATGGAAGTTCCATGGCCGCAACCATCGTCGGGTGTTTCAACCGGGCCGGTTGGGAATCCCAAAAATGTTGAACGGGGAAGCGTAACAATTTTTTCTACCGTTCTGCCCGAAGAAGAACCCTGGTTAAATGCCGACCCAAGATTTTCCTGATCGTATTCCGACCCGGTATCAATAATAAATATTTTTATACCTGCACCGGTACTTTTTGTCCAGGCTTGTGGAATTTGATGATAGCTGTAATTCCACGATTGTTTAGTGTTAGGAGCAATGGTTGTATAATCTACCCCACTTACCAAACCGCCTTCGGCAGTATTGCTACCGCAGCCACTATCACTATCGGGCTGTATTGCCTGTTTAGGCTCATAAGCCATCGGCTCTGCATACCTTACCGTTTTGCTTTTTTGAAGCATAACAACGGTTGCATGATTTTTCACAATTACATTTATAAAAGGCAATGTCTCATCTTCTACCATCACAATTTGTTCCTTAGTTAAGGTTTTATCGAGCTGTTGCTCGCTTGCAATAATTTTTTTAATGAGTGCTTCCTTTGCCAGCTTCCACTCGGGTAGTTGAATATTTATTTGATGAATACTATTATCGATATTAGTTTTATTTTCCGGTGCATAGCCTACGGAAAGCCAGTTGTCCGACTGTTGTAATGCACTCCAAATTAATTGCGAACTGGCACTACTCCATTCAAATTTATTTTCTGCTTCCAACTTTTGTAGAATAAAAGCATCAATGGTTTCTGTACTCATTAATTCGGGAATTGGCAGTTGATCCATTGGCTGATCCGACATTTTTTTACAGCCGGCCAAAAAGATGGCAGTGGCAAGGGCAATTGAAAAGTAACGTTTCATGTTGTAGAAGTTTTAGTGGTATAAATTAAATAATTAAAACGACATATAAGTATTAATGAGCATTCTATTTTTTTATGATACTTACCAATTTCAATGGTAAGCGCTTATCTTTTTGTATTTTTATCGGAATAAACAAGAAGCATTATGAAATCGAAAGAAGAAATTGTTCACAACTGGCTACCCAGGTACACAGGCGAAAAATTAGAAAACTTTGGTGAATACATTTTACTTACCAACTTCTCTAATTATGTAAATATGTTTGCCGCATGGAATGGCGTAGAAATAATAGGCAAAGACAGACCCATGCAATGTGCCACTGCACAAAATATTACTATTATTAATTTTGGAATGGGTAGCCCCGGTGCAGCTACTATTATGGATTTACTTACCGCCATTGAGCCAAAGGCTGTTTTATTTTTAGGAAAATGTGGTGGACTTAAAAAAAGAAACAAAATTGGTGATTTAATTTTACCCATAGCAGCCATTAGGGGCGAAGGTACCAGCAACGATTACTTTCCACCCGAAGTTCCTGCCCTACCTGCATTTGCGCTACAAAAAGCAATTAGTACAACCATTAGAGATTATGAAGTGGATTACTGGACAGGCGTATGCTATACTACCAACAGAAGGGTGTGGGAGCACGACGATCAATTTAAAGAATACCTTCAAAAAGTAAGAGCCTATGCCATTGATATGGAAACAGCCAGCATTTTTTCTGTTGGATTTTTTAATAAGATTCCTACCGGCGCATTATTATTAGTGAGTGATTCGCCCATGATACCTGAAGGTGTAAAAACCGAAGAAAGTGATAAGTCGGTTACCGCTCATTATGTAGAAAACCATTTGAAAATTGGTATTGATTCTTTAAAACAATTAATCAATAATGGGCAAACAGTAAGGCATCTTAAATTTTAATATTGCATTTATTATTTTATAGGTTTTGTGAATAAATACAATAGCATTGATAATAGTCAAAAGCATTGAATAATATTTCCCCTTTACTTCAGGTAAAAAATCTTTCCATTGGTTTCAACCAAAATGGAGAGGTTTTGCCCATTGTAAAAGGAATTTCGTTTGAAGCCCGGCACGGGAAACTCACTGCCATTGTAGGCGAAAGTGGCTCGGGCAAATCGGTAACATCATTAGCTATGCTTCAATTATTGCCCAGGCAGGCAGTAGTAAGTGGCGAAGCCATCTTTAATAACAATGCAGCACTCAATTTATTATCTGCAACCAACAAAGTTATTCGTAGCATTAGAGGCAACAAAATTGCTATGATTTTTCAGGAACCAATGACATCGCTAAACCCGGTTTTTACCTGTGGTCAGCAGGTGGTGGAAACAATTGTAGAACATAAAAAGATTTCGAAAAGCGAAGCAAAAAAACTAACCCTTCAGCTATTTGAAGAAGTGGAGTTGCCCAACCCCGAAATAATTTTTAAGCGATATCCGCATCAAATAAGCGGAGGGCAAAAACAAAGGGTTATGATTGCAATTGCTATGAGTTGCCAACCCGCTTTGTTAATTGCTGATGAACCTACCACCGCATTGGATGTAAGGGTGCAGAAAAACATTTTGGGCTTAATAAAAAAATTACAGCAGCAAAACAATATGGCTGTGCTTTTTATTACGCATGACCTGGCTTTAGTAAACGAAGTAGCCGACGAAGTAATTGTAATGCAGCATGGGAATATAGTGGAACAAGGGCCAACAAAGCAAGTATTGATGAACCCACAACACAGCTATACCAAAGCGCTGCTTGCCTGCAGGCCAAATAAAGAAAGCAAGGGCAAAAAATTATTTGTAGTTAATGATTTTCTACAAAATGATATTCCAAATGAAGCTCCCATTTACAACACTAGTATTGGCAGCAATACGGTTTTAAGTGTGCAGGATTTAAAAGTATATTTTCCTGCCAAAAAAAATATAATGGGCAAAACCACCGAGTGGTTTAAAGCAGTTGATGGTGTAAGTTTTGATGTAAAAGAAAAGGAAGTGGTAGGCCTTGTGGGTGAAAGTGGATGTGGCAAAACCACCCTGGGCAGAACCATTTTGCAATTGATAAAACCAAGCTCCGGTAAAATACTTTTAAATGGTAACTCTATCAATAATCTTTCTGCATCTCAAATGAGAAAAACCCGAAAAGATTTACAAATTGTTTTTCAGGATCCTTATGGCTCACTCAATCCACGCATTAGTATTGGGGATGCTATTTTGGAACCTTTAAAAGTACATGGCCTTTATCAAAACAATCAACAACGAAAAGATAAAGTAATTGAATTGTTAGAGAGCGTGAGCATGAAGCCCGATTCTTTTAACCGGTATCCACACCAGTTTAGCGGCGGCCAGCGACAAAGAATTTGCATAGCAAGAGCATTAGCATTGCAACCTTCCTTTTTAATTTTTGATGAAAGTGTTTCGGCACTGGATGTAAGCGTACAGGCACAAGTGCTCAACTTAATTCAAGAGTTAAAAGAAAGCTTCTCATTTACTTCCATATTCATTTCCCACGACCTTTCGGTAGTACACTATATTAGCGACCGAATTTTAGTGATGAACAAAGGAAAGCTGGTTGAACAGGGCAATGCAGATGAGGTGATGAATCGCCCAAAAGAAAACTACACTCGCCAATTAATTGATGCTATTCCAGGTTAATCGTTGTACCCACTGTACTGGTTGAATAAATTATAGTTATAATCCAATTCAAAAAATTCAACCCCGCTATTATATGTTTTATATGTTACCTTTTGCAGTTCCTTTATTAATTGCTCGTCCATTGGCTGGTCGCTTTGCAATTTCTTTTCGGTTAAAGTAGCTAATTCATCTTTACCGTTTATCTCTTTTTCATTGAGTGGCTGTAAACCGCTGAAGCCAATTTTCCAATCGTCTGTTTTTTTAATGCGGTATTTAAAAAAGTAAGTATAGCCAATTTTGTTTTTTGTATTTGCCTTTATCTTTTTCAAAAACACCATAGAATCCATTTTGTTGTATTCGTTTTCCATTATTAAAAAACTTTGAGCAATTGCCAATTGATTTTTGTATGCAACAGGAAAATACTTATCGCAATTATTCTTCAGCAATTTTTGATACAAGATGGCTCTGTACTTATCATTGGAAGCAAGTTTAACCAATACACTGTCCTGCACTTTTTTATTGTTTTTTAGCAATAGAGTAGCTGCATTTATTTGAACCAACTCACTATTACTTTGCAATAGTTTTTCAAAATAAAAGCGAATATTTTTATTGCTGTCGTAATAGGGCATTAGCAGTACGGCATAATCATATAGGTTGGTATTATAATTATTGCTACTATACTCTTTTTCCGGCTCATCATCGGGGTTTTCATTTTTCTTCAGCTCTTCCTGTAATTTTTTTTCATCTTTGGCCTGCTGCTTTCTTAAAGCCACTTTTGCATCTACATAAATGGTGGGCAGGTAGCTTTGGTAAATTTTCGGTTGCACATAATTGCTATCAACTAATGCAACGAGTAGTTCCATTATTTTATCCTTATAATCGGACAGGCTGTTCAATTGCAAAAGCTCAGGATACAAAGAAGCACTCAGCTTGAGTGAATCGTAGAATAAATTAAAAAAAGAATTTAAATCGGAATCGGTTTCAAAAATGGGCGGATCTTGTATCATCAACTCTTTCATCTGAGTATATGATGCATTTGTTTTTTGCCTTGCAAATGCCAGCATAGCTTCATTTTGAAACATACTGGTATCGGCAGTTTGTTCATATATTTTTTTAAGCCAGGCAGGAATTTGGTTGCTGATGGTATCTTCAATATAGCCCAACTCTGCTATCAACCTGGTTTTAGTATCAAAATACTCTTTATCGCCCAAACTTAAGCGATTAATGGCTTCCACAATAAGAGGAGCGCCTTCCTTACCATAATATATGTTAGACAATGATTGCTGCGCTCTTTTTTGTGTGGTACTGTCTTTACTAAAAAGGTCGTTGAAAAATAAAGAAAGTTTGCTTTGGTACATATTTTCAGGCCGAATGGAATTATGTGGTTTAAAACTGTTGAATATTTTATTGCTCAATGCCGAATGTTGTGAAAGTGTATCGGACATACTTGTTACTATATAATTATATCGCCCTTTTTGCAAAATAAGTTTATTGATCAGCCTGCTGCTACCTGTATCTCTGATGGAAATTTTTCTCCCTATAATTTCGCCTCCCTGCAATTGAATGGTTTCGGCAGCATGTAAAACCATATCTTTTTTTGATAACTGATCGTTTATTTGCTCCTTCCAAAATTCAATTGAATCTTTAATACTGTAGTACTTTGGATATTCCTGCATAGAAACGGTTACAACATCATTCCCTTTTGCATTACCAAACAAGCCATTGCGTGGTTTTTTCCAGTATGTAAAATAACCATTGCCATTGTTGCCATTAGCTGCATCTTCCATGGTTTGTTCAATAATAGCACGAATGCCCTCATCTATTTCGGGAA
>DEHT01000021.1 GCA_002352045.1 Chitinophagaceae bacterium UBA2793
ACACTCGATTTTAGCAACGATGCTTTAGCAGCAAGCGAAAAAGCTTTCAAACGGCTGTGGGAAGCATACGAAACTTTGCAAAAATTGGAACATATTGGCAATAACAACAACTTGTTTGATGCAGAACTTGATGGAAAAATTTTACAATGGGTAAATGAGTTTAAAGAATTTATTGAAGATGATTTAAGTACTCCAAAAATATTGGCCAACATGTTTGAACTGGCGCCTATCATTAATTCCTTAAAAGTTGGAATAATAAAAATGGAAGCTGTTAAAAGTGAAACATTAGCTTTAATGAAAACCCAGTTTAAAATTTTCTTGGAAGATATTATGGGCTTACAAGCTGTATCGGCCAACAATAACGAAACTTTTAATGCTGTAATGCAACTGTTGATAGATATTAGAAAAGAGGCTAAGGACAAAAAAGATTTTGTTACCTCCGATAAAATACGAAATCAATTGGCCGCAGCAGGTGTATTGATAAAGGATGAAAAAGCCGGCGAAATGAGTTGGAGTTTTGAATAGGGAATACTAAAAAAGAGCGATTGTTGTTCAACTAAATTTTATTACTANNGGAGAAGATTTGAATCAATAGCCCCGGGCTTTAGCCCGTGGCTATTGAAAACGGCACCGCTTATGGGCTTTAGCCCAATTTGAAGTTTTTTAGTCGAACAATAATGAAATTTTATTTTTTGCCCCGACTTTTGGTCGGGGCAAAAAATGCAAATGCCGTGGGCTTTAGCCTTAAGTTCAAGAGTAAAAAATAATATTAAATGGTATGCCGCACTTAGTCCATCTTACAAAAGATAAAAAGCTTGCAAAAATTATTTTGTTGCAACAGAAGTTTGAATTGCAAAAAAGAAACCGGGTGTACCTGCATCTTTGCTCCTCTATTATAAGCCAGCAATTAAGCACCAAAGTAGCAGATGTTATCTTCAACCGATTTTTGAATTTGTATCCCAACAAAAAGCCAACGGCAAAAGATATTGCAGCTACTCCTTTTGAAAAATTAAGAGCCATTGGCCTAAGCAATGCAAAAGCAAATTATGTGCACAATGTTTGTATTTTTTTTATTGAAAACAAACTCACCGATGCCCGCTTGCACAAAATGGACAATGATGAGCTGACTAATTTTTTGGTGCAAATAAAAGGGGTTGGCCGATGGACAGTAGAAATGATATTAATGTTTACGCTTGCCAGGGAAGATGTTTTTGCAGTGGACGACCTGGGCATACAGCAAGCAATGGCAAGGCTCTACAAAATAGAAACAGCCGATAAAAAAGAGATGAAACAAAAGATGATTGAAATTTCAAACAAATGGAGCCCTTACCGCACTTATGCATGCAGGTATTTATGGGGCTGGAAAGATGGAGGTAATTAAAACTGGTAAAGCTTTTAAACAATATGATTTATTCCGGCTGAAGTAATTGAATTATTTCTTCTAAATATTTTTGGTCAATTTCATCAAACTCATTCAACGCTTCGCTATCAACATCCAGCACAGCCCACACCTGGTTTTGGTTTAGCAATGGAATTACAATCTCCGATTTGGATAGGCTGCTACAGGCTATATGGCCGGGAAATTTTTCTACATCGGACACTATCAATGTTAATGCTTTTTCCCAACTGCTGCCGCAAACGCCTCTTCCTTTTTTTATTCTGGTACAGGCAACAGGGCCCTGAAAAGGCCCCAGCACCAATTGTTCTTTTTTTACAATATAAAAACCTACCCAAAGCCAGGCAAATTGCTGTTTTAATGCAGCACAAATATTGGCCATGTTGGCTATAACATCTGTTTCGCCCTCCAACAAAGCTTTTATTTGTGGCAACAGTGCTTGATACTGCTCTTTTTTGCTTCCGCTGATTATTTGTAAATCCTCTGCCATTGATCTATGATTTATTATTAAACCCTTTTTATATTGTGGTTAGCTTCATTTTCTTAATCAGCCTGCAATATTTCAAATTGCAAAACAAAACTCAAATGCCATTAAAAAATTCCATTATCATTGAAGGTTCATAACCTTTTTGCATTAAATAATTTCGCAGCTTAGTTTTTTTAATAAAAATATTTTTTTCACTTTTTAGGGTAGCCAATTTTCCTTTGGCCAATTTCTGAAGCGTGGCTAAATATTCATTCTCATCAATACCTGCCAAAGCTTTTTTAATACAGTAGGCACTCACTGCTTTTTGCTGCAATTCAAATTTTATTTTCACCCTGCCCCATTGTTTCATTCTAAATTTCCCGCCGGCGAATGCTATGGCAAACCGCTCTTCATTCAAATAATTTTCTTCTATCAATTGCACCAAAAGAGTTTCAACCTCCTGTTTGTATAAACCAAAACTGTACAGTTTTTCCCTTGCCTCTGCGTGGCTCCGCTCCTGGTAGGCGCAATAATGCTTTATTTTTTGCCAGGCTTTTTCTTTTCCAATATAGTTACGGAGCATGTGGGCAAATTAATGGAAATAACTGCTTTTACACATATTTTCAAGAGCTTTTCATTGCAATATCAAAAAATACTATCTTGTCCCTTTAACAAAGATTATCTTTGATTTTCAAATTTTACGATTTATGAAGTTTATTGTTTCTTCTTCAGCCCTGCTGAAACAACTGCAACAAATTAGTGGTGTTATTAATGCCAATACCGTTTTACCCATTTTGGAAGATTTTTTGTTTGAAATAGAAAAAAACAAACTTACCGTAGTGGCTACCGACCTTGAAACCGTTGCCAAAATTCACATGGATATTGAAGCAAAAGACAGTGGAAAGGTTTGTATTCCTGCTAAAATTTTATTGGATTCATTAAAGAATATTCCTGAGCAGCCGCTTACTTTTAATATTGATAAAAACTTTGGAGTAGAAATTACCAGCGACAATGGTAAGTATAAAGTAATGGGCGAAAACCCCGATAACTTTCCCAAAGAACCTTCGGCAGATGATGCCAATAGTTTTACCATGATATCCAGCTCGCTGGTTACTGCTATTAACAAAGCCATTTTTGCCGTAAGCAACGATGACCTACGCCCGGCTATGACCGGCGTATTTTTTGAGTTGGATAAAAAAAGCATCAGCTTTGTAGCTACCGATGCTCACCGATTAGTAAAATATACCCGAACTGATGTAAGTTGCCCGCAAAAAGATTCTTTCATTGTTCCTAAAAAACCATTGCAATTATTAAAAACAGCTTTGCCCGATAATGAGGATGAATTGGAAATTTCTTACAACAACAATCACCTTTTTGTAAAACATGGCGGCACTGAATTGGTTTGTAGGCTTATTGATGCCCGCTTCCCCGATTATAAAGTAGTTATACCTGTTGACAATCCTTACAAAATGACCATTAATCGCCAGGCTTTTCAAAATGCATTGCGCAGGGTAAGTGTGTTTAGTAACAAAAGCACCAACCAGGTTGCGTTAAGCATTAGCGGCAGCGAATTACAATTGGCTTCGCAGGATGTTGATTTTAGTTTTGAAGGAAACGAACGAATGGCCTGCCAGTACGATGGCGAAGATTTGCAAATTGCCTTCAATGCAAAATTTTTAATTGAAATGCTCAATGGTGCCGATACCGAAGAAATAACGGTGGAATTAAGCACCCCAACCAAAGCAGGTATTATAAAACCAACCGAAACCGATGAAGGCGAAGAATTGCTAATGTTAGTAATGCCTTTGATGCTGAATAACTAATTATTTTATTACAACATAAAAACGCTTTCTGTAAAACGAAGGCGTTTTTTTATTAATTGCCATGTCCATCCAATTTATTCAAATAGCAAGTTTTGATAATTATTTGCTGGCTAATATGACCCTTGGTCTCCTACAGGACAATTATATCAATTGCCATTTAAAAGATGAACATATTGTAACCATAGACCCACTCCTAAACCCGGCTGTGGGTGGTATTAAATTGATGGTGGCTCAAGAACATGTACCCAGAGCAGAGGCCTTAATTTCAGAAGCAGAAAAAGAATATCTCTCGCAAAAAAAATGTCCTCAATGCCTGCAAACCGGGCTGGTTGCAGAAGAAAAAATTAGCCGCCCCACAAGTGTTTTTGGAAAAATAAAAAACATACTTGCATACGGACAGGAAACCATCTACAGCAAAAAATACCGATGTGTTTCCTGCAATGCTTTATTGGATACTTTAAATTTGGATGAGGAGGATAAGAACTAAGGATACAAAAATGTATTGTTTGTGGCAATACTACTGCGACATACTACAAATAACAAAATGTAAAAAATGTTAAGAACAGTTATAGTAATTATTTTTATCCTGACTTTGGCCTGTTGTAAAAACAGTGGTCAAAAAAAACAAACAGATAACACATTACAAATAGACTCATTGACAAACGAAATCAATGCGGATAGTACTAATGGCGTTTTTAATGGATTTGCAGTTTCTATCGTAAATGACCAAGGAACATTGTATCAAAAAGGTTTTGGGTTTGCTGACATTGAAAATCAAAAAAAATATACGGATTCAACAATTCAGAACATAGCCTCAATATCTAAAACATTTGTAGGCTTGGCTTTATTGAAAGCACAAGAATTGGGGAAGCTGAAATTAGACGACCCAATAAACAAATACTTGCCTTTCAAAGTAGTTAATCCCAATTATCCTGCCACTAACATTACTTTACGACACTTAGCAACTCATACTTCCAGTATTGCTGACAATGAATTTTACCTTACCAAAAACTACTTCTTAAAAGAAAATCAAGACTTAAAAGCTTTGCATTTGGTATTTGAAGAAACACAAGTTTTTATTCCAAAAGATTCTGTTGTTTCTATGGAAGAATTTCTGAAAAACTTATTGGTTGAAAAAGGAAAATGGAACACCAAAGAAACTTATACAAAACACAAACCCGGAGATATTTATGAATATTCAAACATAGGTACAACATTGGCAGCATTTGTGCTTGAAATGGCAACAGGTGAGACTTTTGACAAGTTCACCACGGCATACATATTGAAACCACTAAAAATGAATGCTTCGGGTTGGCATTTTGAAGACATCAATTTTGCTAACTATTCTAAACTATATGAAAATCCAAAAACTTTACTGCCATTTTACGGCATGGTTTCTTATCCTGATGGAAATTTCATCACTTCAATAAATGATTTAAGTTTATACTTATCTGAACTTATCAAAGGTTACAATGGCAATGGAACAATATTGAGTAAAGAAAGTTTCAAGGAATATTTCAGACCACAATTGGAAGCCAAAAATTTCATTGACCGAAACGATAAAAACCCATATAGCGAAAGTTATAATGTTGGAATTTTTATGGGTTTTGGATATACAGGTTACATAGGCCATACAGGAGGCGACCCAGGTGTTGGGTCAATGATGTTTTTTGACCCTAAAAATAACATTGGAAGGATTTTGATAATAAACACTTCTTTCTCTGACAAAATAGGGAACGACACTTTTTATGGAATATGGGACAAGTTAGAAAAATATCAATCCAAATTAACAAACTGAAAAATACTGCCACTAACTTCGTATTGGCAATTGTGGGGCTGATTCCGAAGGCTTTCGGGATAAACTCAATATTTGTAATTTGATTGAGAATTAGTGTAAATGTTGGGCTAACGTTTTTCAAATGCCCCGCCATCGCCAATACATAAACAGCTCTCCAATTTTATTTTTTGGGTAATTTTAGCCCCGATATGAAAAAAATTGCAATGATACCGGCTCGGTATGCAGCCACCCGGTTTCCCTACAAACTAATGCAACCGCTTGGCAACAAAACGGTGATACGGCACACTTATGATAATACAGTAGCCACAGGTTTGTTCAACGATGTATTTGTGGTTACCGACCATGAGATTATTTACAACGAAATTGTAAACCATGGCGGAAAAGCCATTATGAGTATAAAAGAACATGAAAGTGGCAGCGATAGAATTGCTGAAGCAGTTGCCAACATGCCCGTGGATGTTGTATTAAATGTACAGGGCGACGAACCATTTGTAAAAAAAGAACCACTCCGTTTATTGCTGGATGCGTTTAACAACCCTGCCGTGCAAGTGGGATCATTAATGAAAAAATTTTCCGACCCTTCGCTCATAAATAATGCCAATTATGTAAAAGTGCTGGTGGACAAAAACAATGATTCGCTTTTATTCAGTCGTGCGGTAATTCCTTTTCAAAGAGATGAAAGCATTGCTCTCAATTATTTTGAACACATAGGAGTGTATGCATTTAGAAAAGATATTTTGTTGCAGTTTACCAAATGGCCTGCAGCTTTAATTGAACAAGTAGAAAAGTTAGAGCAACTACGTTATCTGTACAACGGCATTAAAATAAGAATGATAGAAACAAATGAAGTAAGTGTAAAAATTGATGTGCCGGAAGATTTATCTTTGGCAGAAAATTATCTAAAAAGTATAGAACCTTAACATGAAAAATTTATTTTCCGAAGATGTACACAACGAAATTTTGCAAAGAATGGATGCTTTAAAAAACAATGCGCAAGCACAATGGGGCAAAATGAATGTAGCGCAAATGCTAGCTCATTGCCAAGAAGCTTTTACAGTTCCCTTAAGCGAAAAACCGTTGAAAAGAAATTTGCTTGGCTTACTACTTGGCTGGGCTTTTAAGAGTCAACTTTACAATGATAAGCCCTGGAAACAAAACCTGCCTACAGCACCCAATTTTATTATTAAAAACGAAAGGGATTTTGAAAAAGAAAAAGCCGGGCTGCTGGAAATGATTAATGCCTTCTACCAAAAAGGGCCCAAAAATGTTGGTCTGTACCCTCACCCCATGTTTGGTTCATTTACTAAAGAACAATGGGGCATGAGTATGTACAAACATTTAGACCATCACTTGAGGCAGTTTGGAGTATAATAAAAACCTTAAACAAAAAGAGGCGTTTCCGTTTTGAAACCCCTCTTTTTTTACTTTTTAATTTTTACTTTTTACTTACTAAGTCTCATAGCCGCTTCCGCCAATGTGCTTTCGTTTTTTGCAAAACAAAAACGAAGTACTTTATGTTCTTCTTTGTTTTTGTAAAATGCCGATACCGGGATAGTAGCTACGCCATATTCTTTGGTTAACCTGATGGCCAATTCTTTTTCGGTTTCATTGCTCCAACCATCGTAACTATATAATTGAAAATAACTGCCATCGCTGGGTAATGGTTTAAAAGGAGTGGCTCTCATTGCTTCCATTAAAAAATCTCTTTTTTGGCTGATGAACTTTCCCAACTGCAGGTATTCATTTTCTTGTTGTAAAAAAGTAGCCAGGGCAAATTGTACCGGGCTATTGCAGCAAAAGGAATTAAATTGGTGCACTTTTCTAAACTCACTCATTAGTGTCGGCGGCGCAATACAGTAACCCATTTTCCACCCGGTGCAGTGATAGGTTTTGCCAAAAGAAAAACACACAAAGCTTCTTTTATACAATTCAGGATAGGCCAATACCGAAACATGCTCTTTGCCATCAAAAACCAAGTGCTCATATACTTCATCGCTTATCACAAAAATATTGCTGCCTTTTGTAAGCTCAATCAAAGCCTGCATATCTGCATTGCTCAGTAAAGACCCGGTAGGGTTATGTGGGCTGTTGATAATAATTGCCCTGGTACGAGAAGATATTTTTTGTTTTACTTCATCCCAATCAATATGATAATCGGGAAATTGTAAACTTATTGGAACAGCTACAGCGCCATTAATTTCAATATTGGGAATATAGCTATCGTAAGCAGGTTCAAAAATTATTACTTCGTCGCCCTTATTTAAAATAGTGCTGAGAGCGGAATAAATAGCATAAGTACCGCCGGGTGTTATGGTTATTTCATCGTTGGCATTAATAGTATTGTGGTAAAGCTTTTTTACTTTGAGTGCAATTTGCTCACGCAACTGTGGCAACCCGTTCATGTGTACGTATTGGTTATGCCCGTTTTGCATGGCTTCATTTACCAGGTTGGTTAATGTTGCACTCATTGGAAAATCGGGAAAACCCTGGCCAAGATTGATGGCATTGTGTTGCTGAGCCAGCACACTCATTTCGGTAAAAATGGTGGTGCCTACATTTGGTAGCTTACTATTAATTAACATGATTGATTTGGAGATTTGACAATTTGGGGATTTGGAAATTTGGAAATGATTCAATTATTGCAATCTCCTTCAATTGGCACATCATCAAATTATCAAATCGCAAAAATTGCAATTAAAGATATTTATCGCCTTTGCTTCTTTTTATTTCTGCAACGTATTCTTTTATTTCCTGCTCCTTATCTTTTTTACAAATGAGCAATACATCGTTGGTATCTACCACAATAAAATCGTCTACCCCTTGCAGTACTATCAGTTTATCGTTATCGGCATGTACCATATTTTGAGTAGAGTCAAAAACGATTACGTTGTTTCCGGCAACAGCATTACCCAGGTAATCTTTTTCCAGGGTATCGTAAGCTGTTTTCCAGGTGCCCAGGTCGCTCCAGCCAAATGAAGCCGGAATTACATACACATTATCGGCTTTTTCCATAATGCCATAATCAATGGAAATATTCACACACTGCGGATAAATGCGCTCAATGGCTTCTTCTTCGTTTGTGCTGTTGAAATTATTTTTTTCGGCATCAAACACTTCATGCATTTCGGGCAACAATTGTTCAAAAGCCTTCACAATATTTTTCACCTGCCACATGAAAATTCCGGCATTCCACAAAAAGTCGCCACTCGCTATAAATGTTTTTGCCAAAGCCAGGTCGGGTTTTTCGGTAAAGGTTTTTACTTTATAAACATTATCACTCACTGCCATATTTTCAAACTGTATATAGCCATATCCGGTATTGGGGTGATTGGGTTTAATACCCAGTGTAACTAAGGCTTTAATATTTGCAGTAAATTCTAATGCGTCTAAGCAAATTTTTTTAAAAGCATCCGGCTCCAAAATTAAATGATCGGCAGGTGCACAAATTAAATTGGCATCGGGATTTTTTTGCTGCAGTTTGTAAGAAATATAAGCAATGCAGGGAGCTGTGTTTTTTCGGGAAGGCTCGCATAAAATATTTTCAACTCTTAAGCCAGGCAACTGCTCCTGCACAATTTCTTTGTATTGAACCGATGTAACTACATAAATATTTTCGGCAGGTATAAACTGTGCAAACCGTTGATAGGTTGATTGAATAAGGGTTTGGCCTGTATTAAGAATATCTAAAAATTGTTTGGGGAAATTGGTTCTGCTCATTGGCCAAAACCTGCTTCCAATTCCCCCGGCCATTATAGCCACATAATGATTGCTGTTCATATATTGTAAGGGTTAAAACTACTGGTTAAATAATACCTTCTTTAATTAATTCCTGCAGGTGAAGTATTCCTACATATTTTTCATTGTCAACCGCTACCAACTGATTAATATTATTTGCACGCATTTTTTCCAGAGCAGTTACCGCCAATGCATCGGTTTGAATTGTTTTAGGATTTTTTCCCATTATATCTTCAGCCTTCAACGTAGCAAAGGAGTCGTATTTTTCCAACATACGGCGTATATCACCATCGGTAATAATGCCTGCAATATTTTCATTTTGGTCCAGCACCACCACGGCCCCCAACCGTTTGTTGGTTATTTCTAAAATTGTTTCCTTGATGGATGCACCCATTGAAACCATCGGCCGCTCATGCGCCTGTACCAATTGAGCTACTCTTAAATACAATTTTTTTCCTAGTGCTCCACCCGGATGGTATTTTGCAAAATCGGTCGATTTAAATTGTTTTGTTTCCATTAAACAAATAGCCAATGCATCGCCCATTACCATTTGAGCGGTTGTGCTGGTAGTAGGCGCCAGGTTGTTGGGGCAGGCTTCCTGGGAAACGGTACTATTGATAACAATATCGCTGTGCTTTGCAAGATAGCCCTGCATATTACCAACCAAACCAATTACGGTATTGCCAAAATTTTTTACCAGCGGAACCAACACTTTAATTTCGGGGCTATCGCCACTTTTACTAATGATAAGCACAATATCATCGGGTTGCACCATTCCCAAGTCGCCATGAATGGCATCGGCAGCATGCATAAAAAGAGCCGGAGTGCCGGTACTGTTCATGGTGGCCGTAATTTTTTGAGCCACTATAGCACTTTTTCCAATGCCGCTTACCACCAATCTGCCGGCCGTTGAAGCAATTTGCTCCACTGCATTTTTAAAATCGGCATTAATATAATTTTTCAAATTTGCAATGCTCTCCCACTGCAATTGAATACTATTTAATGCACTGTTGATTATAGCCTTTTCGCTCTTCATAATGAAACCTGCAAGCTAATTGAATTAGCCGAGAATACGAAACCTACTACAATTAAACCCCTTTAGTTACCGACTATAAAAAACTACTTTTCTTTTAATTTTATTTACTAACTTGATAGGCAATTTAAACT
>DEHT01000096.1 GCA_002352045.1 Chitinophagaceae bacterium UBA2793
GAAAAGAAAAAAGTAATCAACAAAAGCCCGAAGGTTTTAAACTTGAATAACCACCGGTGAATCCGGATGAAAAGAAAAAAGTAATCAACAATATCCCGAAGGTTTTAAACTTGAGTAACCACCGGTGTAACTTGTGAAAAGAAAAAAGTAATCAACAATATCCCGAAGGTTTTAAACTTGAGTAACCACCGGTGTAACTTGTGAAAAGAAAAAAGTAATCAACTAAAGCCCGCAGGGCTTAAACTTGAGTAACCACCGGTGCAACCGGTGGAATAAAACAAAGTTAACCCAACCCCGAAGGGGTTGAACTATAAAATATCAAACAGATGAGTACCTACCGCCAAATATATTATCAAATTGTTTTCGGTACAAAAAACCGTGAACATACAATATCAGAGGAATTTGAACATGATTTGTATAAATATATCTGGGGAATAATTGACAAACACAAGTGCAAGCTCTATCGTATCAACAGTATGCCGGATCATATCCATATCTTTTCAGACCTGCATCCAACAGTATGCCTTAGCGATTATATTAAGGACATAAAAGTTGCCAGCAGTATTTGGATAAAGGAAAGCGGGAAATTTCCCAACTTCACTTCCTGGCAAGAGGGATACGGCGCATTTACCTATTCGATTCGGGAAAGGGATATGATTATTAACTATATCAAAAAGCAAAAAGAACATCACAAAAAAGAATCATTTTTTGATGAGTACAAAAGGCTATTGAAAGAAAACGGAATTGAGTTCGACGAAAAATATCTTTTATAAAAGAAGCATAAAATAAACTTAGATGGCATATACAAACCAAGACTTACTTACTCTAAAAAATTTTTACAGCAACCAACTCTTAAACGATACCGTTCCATTTTGGTTTCCCCGTTCTTATGATACCGAGCATGGCGGATTTTTATTAATGAGAGATGCCGACGGTACTTTGATTGATGATGATAAAGCCGTATGGATACAGGGAAGGGCTACCTGGCTTTTATCTACTTTATATAATACAGTAGAAAAAAAACAGGAATGGCTGTATGGCGCAAAACTTGGTTATGAGTTTTTAAACAAACATTGTTTTGATAGTGATGGACAAATGTTTTTTCATGTAACAAGAGATGGTAAACCCATTCGCAAACGCCGTTATTATTTTTCCGAAACATTTTATGTAATTGCTGCAGCAGCTTATGCAAAAGCAAGCGGCAGTGAAGAAGCAGCGGCCAATGCAAGAAAAGTTTTTGGCGACTGTATTGCTTATGCAAGCGGTGAAAAAAAACTGCCTGCAAAGTTTACCGGCATCCGGCCTGCAAAAGGTATTGGTGTTCCTATGATAATGATGAACACCGCACAGCAACTAAGAGAAACCATTGGCGACCCTCGCTGCGATGATTGGATTAGCAAATGGATTGATGAAATAGAAACCTATTTTGTAAAAGACGATATTCAATGTGTGATGGAGCAAGTGGCTCCCGATGGAAGTATTATTGACCATATTGATGGCCGTACACTCAATCCCGGTCATGCAATTGAGGGAGCCTGGTTTATTTTGCATGAAGCAAAGCATCGCAGCAACGATCCGCATTTAATAGAGTTGGGTTGTAAAATGCTCGATTATATGTGGGAACGTGGATGGGATAAAGAACATGGAGGCATTTTGTATTTTAGAGATGTTTACAACAAACCGGTGCAGGAATATTGGCAGGACATGAAATTTTGGTGGCCGCACAACGAAGTAATTATTGCAACATTGTTAGCTTATTTAATGACCGGAAATGAAAAATATACACAATGGCACAAAATGGTACACGACTATTCCTATCAAAAATTTCATGATAAACAAAACGGCGAATGGTTTGGTTATTTGCACCGGGATGGCAGCATAGCTCAAACAGCAAAAGGAAACTTATTCAAAGGGCCGTTTCATTTACCAAGGCAGGAGTGGTATTGTATGCAAATCTTAAATCAATATCTTTAGGGCATTTCCTAATTAGATAAAACACATGAGTGAGATAAAAATTTTTAAAGCCGATAAAATTTTTACAGGCGAAGAATGGTTGAGTGGCCATGCGATTATTACGGAGAACAACATTATCAAAACAATTGTTCCGCAAGCAGATATTCCATCCGGAATACAGTTAAATCATTTTGAAAATTCTATAATTGCACCTGCATTTATTGATTTACAAATTTATGGCGCACATGGCAAACTGCTTTCCGAATACCCCACTACGGAGGCTCTAACGGAGTTGAATAATTATTGCCGTGCCGGTGGCGCTGCTTATTGTATGCCAACGGTTGCTACTAATCATTATACCGTTTTCAAAAAAGTAATGGATGCTATTAAAGAATATTGGCAACAGGGTAGCGATGGAATTTTGGGAATACATTTAGAAGGCCCTTGGATTAACCCGGTTAAAAGAGGAGCACATATTGAATCGCTGGTGCGTTGTCCAACTTTAGATGAAGTGAAAGAAATTTTGGATTACGGCAAAGGCGTAATTAAAATAATTACCCTGGCTCCGGAACAATGCAGTGAAGAAGTAGTAGAGACTATTCTTTCTAACGGCATTTTAATTTCAGCAGGGCATAGCAATGCAACCTATTCACAGGCAAAACAGGGTTTTGCAAAAGGTATAAAAGCAGTTACACATTTATACAATGCCATGAGTCCTCTACAGCACAGATCACCTGGGTTGCTGGGCGCAACAATGGATGATGATACAGTTATGGCAAGTATAATTCCTGATGGACACCATGTAGATTTTGCAGCAGTGCGGATAGCCAAAGCCGTTATGAAAGACCGATTGTTTGTAATTACAGATGCTGTAACCACTACCGGCAACGGCCCGTATCAACATGAATTGGTAGGCGACAAGTATGAAGCTGCAGGTATTCTTAGTGGTTCTGCATTAACCATGTTTAAAGCCTTGGGTAATTTAGTAAACCATTGTGGCATTGAAATGGGGGAAGCCATTAGAATGTGTAGTTTGTATCCGGCAAAATTAATAGGGTTGGATGGTGAACTCGGAAAAGTAGAAAAAGGATATAAAGCAAAATTGGTGGCCATTAACCTGCAGGAAAATGCATGTGCATTGTTATAAATTGTTTGATAAATAAGAAAGCCTGAATTAACTAAGTATCGTTTTATTAGTATGCAAAAACCAGCTAACAGCAGTATAAAATGGCTTATCGCCGGTTTGTTATTCGCCATCTTGTGGCCTTCGGCTTCTACAGCTACCAAAGCAGGTTTAACCGTAGCTCAGCCCCTGGTGATTGCAATAGTAAGGTTTGCATTGGCAGCCGCTATTATGTTGTTTGTTGCACATATTGTAAAAGGGTATCGGCTACCGTTAGCAACAGAATGGAAACAAATTGCTATTTATGGTTTGTTGAATATTAGCATCTATCTCGGCTGCTATGTAGTGGCCATGCAAACAGTAACCGCTGGTATAGGCTCATTGGCAATTGCTACCAATCCTGTTTTCATAAGTTTTCTTTCGGTATTTTTTTTGAAACATAAAATGCAATGGCCGCTTTTGCTATCACTTATTATTTGTAGCCTTGGTGTTATTTGTGCATCCTGGCCTTTGTTTGGAAATGCTTCGGTAACCGTAGGTGGTTTATTGCTCTTGTTGTTTAGTATGCTTTGTTACTCTACTGCAGCAATTTATTTTTCCTCCAAAAACTGGAATGGCCTTTCGCTTTTAACTATTAATGGTTGGCAAACTTTTTTGGGCGGTTTGTTTTTATTGCCGCTGGCTTTATGGTTTTATCAACCCGACCAAAATCATTTTGATAAAACATTTTGGATATCTGTTAGTTGGTTAGCTATTCCCGTATCTATTATTGCGGTTCAAATATGGTTGTGGCTGCTAAGTATCAACCCCGTTAGGGCAGGTCTATGGTTGTTTCTTTGCCCTTTGTTTGGGTTTATAATAGCCGCATGTTTTATGGGGGATAAAATAAATTACTATACCATTGCTGGAATAGTGTTGGTGCTGCTAGGGCTGTTATTGTCTAAAATAAATATCAAAAAAAGGGAAATATTCTTTGATTAGGCTAAATCGCACTTCCTGCTCTCTAACATGGTTTTTTGCTTTTCCTTTTTTGTATTATTATTTTATTGAGTAAGTAGTTACTTTGGTGCTTTTCTATAATAAACTAAATAGCTACAAAGATGCCGGCTGTCAGATTGGGCTTTTGAAATATTATTCTCAATGTGGGCAATTTGAGTAACCAATAAGTATAAAAGAAAAAAGACATTTTAATTGCCATTTCCTTAAAACTGCTTTTAAAAAATGACCAACTCGTTATATCATTTTCTTATCTTGCAAAAGGTTTAAAATTATAAGAAGAAAAGGCGTTTAAAAGGTTAGTACAGATGGGGAAGTTGGTGCAAATGCCGGTATTTAGTAAGGAAGATGTAGCATAGAAATTACATTCTTCAAACGATTGAAATTCTTTAAGGATGGCAGCAATGAGTGATGCTAATTTTGGGAATTATGAAAAAGTTTAGCCAACTGCTTTTAAACCAACTGTAAATAAAATTTATTGATTAAGGTTAACACAATTACACATAAAAATTATGACAACAGACACTCAATCAGTACAGCATTTTACTTCTTTTGAAAAAATTCCTGTAACTATTTTCAGCAAGGCCCAGGATGGCTGTAAAATTGTAGCCGAGGAAATTGCATCATTAATTCGCTCAAAACAACAAGCAGGCCAAAATGCAGTGCTGGGTTTGGCTACCGGTTCCACCCCCAAAAAAATATACCAGGAGCTTATTCGAATGCATAAAGAAGAAGGGTTGAGTTTTAAAAATGTAATTTCTTTTAACCTGGATGAATATTATCCATTAGCGGCAGAATCTATACAGAGCTACCGTTATTTTATGCAGGAAAATTTATTCAATCATATAGATATTGAGCCCGCCAATTGCAATATTCCTAATGGACAAGTGAGTGTAGAAAATATTAAACAACACTGCGAAGAGTACGAAGCCAAAATAAAAAATGCCGGTGGTATAGATTTTCAACTATTGGGTATTGGTAGAAACGGGCATATTGGTTTTAATGAACCGGGCTCACATGTAAGCTCTATTACTCGCCTTATAACGCTCGATCGAATAACTCGTTCTGATGCAGCTACCGAATTTTCGGGTATCACCAATGTGCCACGCAAAGCCATTACAATGGGAGTGAATACCATCTTGGGTGCAAAACGTATTGTGCTACTTGCCTGGGGCGAACGTAAGGTTGAAATTGTAAAAAAAGCAGTGGAAGGGCCGGTTACTGAATTTGTACCAGCTTCCTATTTGCAAGGCCATCAAAATGTAACATTCATCTTAGATGATGCAGCCGCAGCATTGCTTACACGCAATAAAACTCCCTGGCTTACCGAAGAAGTAGAGTGGACCAATCAAATGATCAAGAAAGCCGTTATTCATTTAGCACTTTCCTGCAACAAGCCGCTATTAAAACTTACCAACACCGATTACAACGAAAACGGCTTAAGCAGCCTCTTAGTTTTGCATGGCAATGCTTACGACATTAACATAAGAGTATTTAATCACCTGCAACATTCTATTACCGGATGGCCAGGTGGAAAACCCGGTGCCGATGATACAAATCGACCCGAAAGAGCGCTACCCGTAAAGAAAAAAGTACTCATTTTTAGCCCACACCCCGATGATGACATTATCTCAATGGGTGGCACTTTTCAACGCCTTGCCGACCAGGGCCACGAAGTACATGTGGCTTACCAAACCAGCGGCAATATTGCCGTTGCCGACGATGAAGCCTTTAGGTTTGTAGAATTTGTAAAAGATTTTAATGCACAATTTAATATTAGCTCACCCGATGCCGACAACATTTTTAGCAAAGCAGGTTCTTTTTTAAAACAAAAGAAAAATGGCGAAATAGATATCGCAGAATTACGCCAGGTAAAAGGACTAATAAGAAAAGGCGAAGCAAGAAATACCTGCCGCTTTGTAGGCATCCCCGAAGAAAATGTACATTATCTTAACCTGCCTTTTTACGAAACAGGTACCATCGAAAAAAAGCCAATTGGTGAAGCCGATGTAAAAATAATTGCCGAACTCATCCAAAAAATACAGCCCCATCAAATATATGCAGCCGGCGACCTGGCCGATCCGCATGGCACACACAAAGTTTGTTTAGATGGAATTTTTGAAGCTATTGATCGTATAAAACATTTAGATTTTATGAAAGAATGCTGGCTTTGGCTCTACAAAGGAGCATGGGCCGAGTGGGATATAGATTTAATTGAAATGGCTGTACCCATGAGTCCCGAACAATTGCTGAAAAAACGCTACGGTATCTTCAAGCATCAGTCGCAAAAAGATGGCGTGGTATTTCAGGGTACCGATAGCCGTGAGTTTTGGCAAAGAGCCGAAGAAAGAAATCGTGCAACGGCTTCATTGTACAACAAATTAGGTTTGGCAGAATACGAGGCCATGGAAGCTTTTGTAAGGTGGCATTTTTAATTTCGGGCATTCAGTAAATAATTTTTTGTACCGGGCCATCTGCTACTATGGCACATCGTTACGCAAACTTGTACTTTTAGTACAATATGCGGCAATCTCAACGGTTAAACTATAGCATAATATTTTTCAGTTCGGCAATAAGCCGGATTTAAACTTTTTTATCAATCATCTTAAAACAGCTTTAAATGAAAAAGAGCATCTTCATTTTTTTACTTTTTGCGTCTATGCATTTGTATGCGCAACAAACGGTTAATATCATTCCTCAACCTGTAAGCCTTCAGTTGAACAATGGAAGTTTTACATTGAATGATGCAGCAGTAATAAAATATAGTTTGCTCAATAAAGATTTAAAGGCAGCAGCAGAATTATTTGCAGCTTCAGTAAAAGCCCTAGCAGGCATTAACTTAAAACATAATGCCGCTTCTTCTAAAACCATTGAATTGGCCATCAAAAAAACCGAAGGAGTAGGAGACGAAGGTTATTTACTAAATGTTTCCTCTTCATCCGTTGTTTTATCTGCCAATACTAAAACCGGTATCCTATATGGCATACAAACTTTGCTACAGGCAATGCAACCAAAGTCGGCTTCCAGTATGCAAATTCCTGCTATGACGGTAAAAGACTTTCCACGCTTTCAATACCGTGGTATGCATCTCGATGTAGGCCGTCATTTTTACCCTGTATCATTTGTAAAAAAGTACATTGATTTTTTAGCCACTTACAAGTTCAATTATTTTCATTGGCACCTCACCGAAGACCAGGGCTGGCGTATTGAAATAAAAAAATATCCGGAGCTTACTTCGGTTGGTGGTTACCGTAATGGAACCATTATCGGTAGATACCCGGGTACCGCTAATACCAATTTACACTATGGAGGTTTTTATACACAGGAAGAAGTAAAGGAAGTGGTTGCCTATGCCGCTCAAAGAAGCATCACCGTTATTCCCGAAATTGAATTGCCCGGGCATTCTTCGGCAGCCATTAAGGCTTATCCATGGTTGAGCTGCTTCCCCAATAAGCCTACCGACATGAAAAAAAATCCATCGGCATTTAGTAAGCTAATGCAGGAAACTAATGGAGAAGTTAAAGAAGTGCAGGAAACTTGGGGTGTGTTTGATGATATTTTTTGTGCCGGTAAAGAAAGCACTTTTGAATTTTTAAAAAATGTTTTTGATGAAGTATTACCTCTTTTTCCTTCAAAATATATTCATGTAGGTGGCGATGAAGCCCCAAAGGAACATTGGAAGGTTTGCCCCGCATGCCAGGCAAGAATTAAAGCAGAAGGGCTGAAAGACGAACATGAATTACAGAATTATTTCATCACCCGCATAGAAAAATACATCAACAGTAAAGGACGTACTATAATAGGATGGGACGAAATATTAGAAGGCGGCCTTGCACCCAATGCTATTGTAATGAGCTGGCGAGGAGAGAAAGGTGGCATTGAAGCAGCCAAACAAAACCACCAGGTTATAATGACTCCCAGTAATCCTGTTTACTTCGACCATCACCAGGGCGACCCCAGCACCGAACCTATTGGCATTGGTGGTTTCAACAACCTTAAGAAAATATATGCATACGAACCGGTTCCAAAAGAATTAAATGCCCAGGAAGCTAAATACGTTTTAGGTGCTCAGGCAAATATGTGGACAGAATATGTGCCCACTACTCAGCACGTGGAATATATGGTGCTGCCTCGTATGCTTGCTTTGAGTGAAGTGGTTTGGAGTCCTAAAGAAATTAGAAACTGGGATAGTTTTAATGAACGACTTCAACCTCACTTTACCAACTTTGAAAAAAAAGGTTGGAACTATAGTCGTGGAAATTATAAAGTAGATATTAAAACGAATGCTCAAAACGGTCAACTTTTTGCAACATTGGCTACAGAAATTTTTAAAGGCCAGGTAGTTTATACAACCGATGGTTCTCAACCCACAACTACCAGTACTAAATACAATACACCTATTCCGGTTTCAGTTGGGCAAACCATTTTAGCATCTGTAATAGTTGAAGGAAAAATAGAAAGTCCTTTGCCCACCAAATTTGTGGTGGAGGAGAAGAAATAGGCAGTGTGATAGTTTTGAGCTGTGCCTAAACTTCTAAACAAAATTTAAAAGAGGTTGTTTCTGTTAATGGAAACAACCTCTTTGTTTGTAAACATTCGGTTTAGGTTGTTACAACAGCCATTCTGCATAAGAATCTTTTGTTTCATACAATTTTAAGTGAGATAAAATAACATTCTCCGGCAAGGCTTTTGAAATTTGTTGTTTTATAAATAGAAGGATGTTTTCGGCCGAAGGTTCCATTGGCCATGCCACTAAGTTTTCCCGATTGGTAAACTCTTTATTGGTTGCTAAGTATTGCTCCGACAACAACATTTTGTGGTCTAAAATACTGATGACTGTTTCCTGAACCATTTTTTTTAACTCCTTGAAATCAATTATAAAACCGGGCGCCGAAATAAATGCATCTTTTGGCTCCGGCTCTTTAATGCTCACATGCAGTTCGTACGAATGGCCATGTAGGTTTTTACAAGCACCGGCATACCCGTTAATGGCGTGTGCCATTTCAAAATGGAAAATTTTTGTAATCTGCATCATATTTTTTTAGTTGTATTTAATGGCTACAAGGTAGAAGGCTACTAATGTTTAGTAAACTATGCTCATGGATCGAGTCTTCTTATTTCCACAACTTTTTATTGTTGGCTTCACCTATTTAGCCGCAAATGAAGGATAAAAAAATTATTCTTCTAATGATTGTAATCAGGTTTGGTTTCCGACAAAAAGTTAAAGCCGGCTGTATATCTGTTTGATTGAAATAGAGCCCCTCTCTACAGGAAATTTGTATTTCAGTACGAAAATGTCATACCAATGTAAATAAAAGTATTATAATACTTTTATTAAATTATTTCCCTACCTTTGTGTTCTAAATAAATAAGCATTATGCAAACAATAGAAGAAAACATTTTAAATGTAACCTTGCTGGAACCAAAGCAAAAGCACCCCACCATTTTTGTTCGCTTTGATGAGTTGGAAGAAGGGGAGAGTTTAACCATTCACAACGACCACGACCCCAAGCCACTTTATTATCAACTGCTGGGCGAAAGAGGGAATATTTTTGTGTGGGAATATTTGGAAGAAGGACCCGAGTGGTGGAAAGTGAAAATTTCAAAACGCATCACAGGAGAAAGCGATGAAACCCTGGGCGAAATTGCAGCCAAGGATTTACGCAAAGCACAAATTTTTAAAAAATATGGGTTAGACTTTTGTTGCGGTGGTAAAAAAACAGTGAAAGAGGCTTGTAAAGAAAAAGGATTAGATGCCACTAAAGTGGAACAGGAATTGCAGCAGGCCGATAAATTACCCGCTTCAAGGCCTTTGCCATACAACGAATGGGAGTTGGGCTTTTTAGCCGATTATATTGTAAACACCCATCATGACTATGTGAAAAAAAACCTTCCCGATATAAAAGCTTATGCCGATAAAGTGGCAAGGGTACATGGCAGCCGTCATCCGGAGTTGTTGCCCATTCAACAATTGGTTACCGAAGTGTATAACGAAATGATGAGCCACATGGTGAAAGAAGAAAAAATATTATTTCCTTACATAAAGGAATTGAGCAATGCAATCAATGGCAACCAGCCACCGCAAGCGGCACATTTTGGAACCGTGCAAAACCCGGTGAACATGATGGAAATGGAGCATGAATTGGTGGGAAAAAATATGGAAGAAATTCGCCAGCATTCCAATAATTATGCATTGCCCGAAGATGCCTGTGCATCTTACAGCTTACTCTATCGTATGCTCGATGAATTTGAAGACGACTTGCATTTGCATATTCATTTAGAAAACAATATTCTATTTCCAAAGGCCATTGAATTAGAAAAGAAAAACCGATAATGAAAAACCCGCAACCAATAAAAAGGCACAAGGCTCTTGTCTCATTTTCCAAAGACCACCATTTTGGCTTACAGTTGTCGTGGAAAATAAGGCAGGGCCTTGCCCATGCCATTTCTTGTGAAAGAATCAGTTTGTATGTACTGTACTTTTTTAAAGAAGATTTGGCAAGGCATTTTAAGGAAGAAGAAGATTTGCTTTTTCCTTTGTTGCCTTCTGCCCACTTGCTGCGTCAAAGAGCAGAAGCAGAACATGCATTGGTTTATAAATTGATTCATAGCCTGGAACAAAATAAAATAGATAAAACCTTGTTGAATTTGTTTGCCGATACATTAGAAGCACATATCCGTTTTGAAGAAAGAGAATTGTTTAATCAATTGCAACAATTGCCCACAGAAGTTTTAGAAACATTGCCAGAAGCAGCAGCTCATAACAGTAGGGCTATTGATGATAACTGGGAAGATTGTTTTTGGAAATAGCTTTTTAAAAAACTACCATGCTGATAAATGCAAATACAAAAATTGCAACTGTGTTAAAGCAGCATCCCGATGCTTTAGAAGCCATCGTTAGCATTTCTCCATCATTCAATAAACTTCGAAATCCAATATTAAGAAAGCTAATGGCCGGAAGAACTTCTTTACTTATGGCAAGTAAAGTGGGCGGCTGCCGGGTAGAAGATTTTTTTGAAAAACTCCGGCCATTGGGTTTTGTTGCAGAAATAGCTGCTGTGGAGGAAACTACGCAGCAGCATGTTTCTCAACCCACATTTATTTCCAATATCACTCCCGCACAATTGGTTTCTATAGATGTTCGCCCCGTAATAGAACGTGGAGACGACCCATTTACAATTATCATGAACAAAATAAAAACCTTGCAACCCGGAATGGTTTTAAAACTCATTAATAGTTTTGAACCGGCTCCACTAATTGAAATTTTACAGAAAAAAGGTTTTGAGTATTATGTGGAAAACATTCATACAAACGAGGTAATTACTTATTTCCATAAAACGGGTAATCAGCAAACGCAGCTCAACGAAGAGCCAACCTCCAGTGAAGACTGGGATTCAATGTTTAAAAATTTTGAAGGGAAATCTATCTCCATTGATGTGCGGCATTTAGAAATGCCCGGCCCCATGATGACCATTTTAGAATCTTTGAATGATTTACCGGCCGGTTATGCACTATTTGTAAATCACAAACGTATTCCCGTATTTTTATTGCCTGAATTAAAAGAAAGAAATTTTGATTACCGAATTAAAACCATTTCCGAAGGCGAAGTGAATTTATTAATTTTTAAATCTTGAAATGTTTGCACCTGGTCAATCTCATACAGCAGTTAAAAATACGGCACCCGAATTAGTGCTGCCCTTCTATTTTTATGCTGCTCTTTCTTTATTAGCAGGTACAATACTGTTATTTTTTTCTGCAGACTCTTTTACTCAGTCGCATTTGCATCCGCATGTATTAGCCATTACACATATAATGGCATTGGGCTGGGGCACTATGATTATTTTAGGAGCCAGTCATCAGTTGGTGCCGGTGATAATAGAAAAAAGTTTGTACAGTCAAAAATTGGCTTATACATCTTTTTTTTTAGCAGCAACAGGCATTCCTTTATTGGTATATGCATTTTATACTTTCAATATGGCAGCCCCGGCTAAATGGGGTGGAAGATTGGTGCTATTAGCTGTCATTTGTTATGTAGTTAATCTTTCAAAAACAATTTTTTCAAGCCGGCAAAAAAATGTACATGCATGGTTTATTTTAGCTGCATCAGGCTGGTTGTTATTTACCGTTTCGCTTGGGCTTGCGTTGGTATATAATTTTAGTTTTAGTTTTTTGCCAGCCAATTCGTTTAAGTATCTGCCACTTCATGCACATGCAGGTATTATAGGATGGTTTTTATTATTGATAATAGGAGTGGGAGCAAGATTAATTCCCATGTTTCTCATTTCAAAATATACCAATTCTACATTACTCTGGTTTATTTTTGGGTTAATAAATGCAGGCCTTATTTCATTCACAATTATATTTCTTTTTATACCGGGAACTGTAGGATTTTTACTGCCTATTTTCTTAATACTAATTGCCATTATTTTGTTTGCCTGGTTTTGTTATAAAAGTTTTAAGCAACGAATACGCAGGCAGGTAGATGAGCAAATGAAAACCTCCCTCTTGTCGGTTTGGATGATGCTGCTGCCTTTTATTTTTTTAATGAGCATTGTTGGCTGGTTGTTTACCGATATGATGTCTTCCAGGATGACCTTGGTTTACGGCTTTATAATTTTTTTCGGTTGGATAACAGCCATCATTTTTGGAATGACTTTTAAAACCATGCCCTTTATTGTTTGGAATACCATTTACGGACAAAAAGCAGGCATTGGTAAAACCCCTAATCCTAAAGATCTTTTTAGCAATACTGTTTTTAAATATATGCTCTTCATTTATTTGGTTGGGTTTGTTTTGTTTATTGTGGGTGCCGTATTGGCACAAACGGTATTGCTTTGTATAGCTGCAGCAATTTTAATTTTGGCAGCGGTATTGTATAATTTCAATGTAATAAAATTATTATTGCACAAACCAATAGCCAAATGAATGTGATTACCAATAATCAATTAAAATGTACGGTTGCATTGGCTGCCCTGGAGTCGGTAATAGATCCGGAGATAGGATTGAATGTGGTTGATCTTGGATTAATTTACCAGCTTGATTTTGATGAGCCGCAAAAAAAACTATTTGTAAGTATGACGCTTACCACACAATTTTGCCCTATGGGCGAAAGTATAACGGCAGCAGTTAAACGAGCTTTGGAGAATACTTTTGATGGCGAAAGCGTAATGCTGGAACTTACTTTTGACCCACCCTGGAACCACAATCGTATTTCTGAAGAAGGAAAACAATTTTTAAGCAAATAATTATGTTGAGCCACACTTGTAAAACTGCTATTAAAGCTGTTATTTATTTAGCATCCAAAGCCGAGCCCGGAGAAAAGGCCGGCATTAAGGAAATTGCCGGCTTTATTGATGCCAGCGAACATACAGTAGGTAAACTCTTGCAAACCTTAGTAAAGGATGGGGTAATTAATAGCAGTAAAGGCCCCAATGGTGGTTTTTACATCAGTGCAAAACAAAAAGAAAACCCCATCATTCATATTGTAGAAGCCATAGATGGCAAGGAGGTTTTTAAGCAGTGTGGCCTTGGTCTCAGTAAATGCTCTGCCAATCATCCATGTCCCATACACAACGATTACAAAATAGTGAGAGATGGGTTTGAACAACTTTGTAAGCAAAAAAAAATTGCCGAGCTGTGGGTGCCGGTTGATAATGGGTTGGCTTATTTATTTGGGTAAAGTGCAGTAATTCTATATTTATTATCATTTTTGTCCGACTAAAAAACTTCAAACTGGGCTAAAACCCATAAGCGGTGCTGGTTTCAATAGTCCAGTGCTTTAGCCCAGGGCTATCGATTCAAATCCTCTCCCTGTGGGCTTTAGCCCAACTTAGTCGAACAATAGTAATTTATTATAATAACATTGGAGATAGATTAATTATATTTTTACTTTTTTATTTCATTCAAGAAATTGTTCAACCGAATTATTTTTTCACACTTTAGAATGCATACTTATTTGAATTTATAAATGCCACACAACGGTTTTAGTTGTAATTTTAGCGTTCATCTTCAAACCAGTGTTCCATGTATAAAAAACTATTTTCAGTGCTGTTATTTTTTACACCATTTTTACTTCATGCACAGCCTGTAAGCATCATTCCCTTACCGGTAAGTACGCAGTTGCATACTGGAAATTTTACCATTGATCAAAACACCACTATTTCCTACAATGTTGCCAACAAAGAATTACAATCGGCAGCCGTTTTTTTAAGTAAAGCAGTGCAAAAAGTTTCAGGATTACAATTGCCCGGCAATGCTAATAAAGCAAAGTCTATAGAATTAAAAATAATTTCAAATGCCGGGTTAGGTGAAGAAGGATATGAATTACAGGTGAAGCCATCCGGCATTGTAATATCAGCCAATAAAAAAGCCGGAATCACTTACGGCATTCAATCTTTATTGCAAACCTTGCCGGCCATACGTACCAATGCAAAGCTCGAAGTG
>DEHT01000094.1 GCA_002352045.1 Chitinophagaceae bacterium UBA2793
GCTTCTGCCGCCGTGTATTCCATGGCGCCGGAACTTAAAAAATCAGCAACGGCAATTAAAGCAGGATAGTCGGCATGAGTAGTTATTTCCTGGCGGCAATATTTTTTGTTGGGCTTGTTACCAGTGGCTTTCAACCAGTCATAAGTAGTTTGTCAAAGTTCTTTTGGGGCAGATTGTAAAGGCATTTTCTAAAGAGTAAAGTTGAACGATTAAAATAATAAGTAATAAACATACAGTAATCTTATAGTATTACCAAATAAAATTTTGTTTGAGCAGTTTGCATGCCACTTAGTGGAGCAAATTGAATTTCAAAAAAAATTAGGGCAACAAATTGCCAGGCTGCGAAAAGATAAAAAAATTTCGCAGGTAGATTTTGCGTACATACTTGATAAGGAAAAACAAAACCTCAATAAAATAGAAAAAGGCAAAAGTAACCCTACTGCCTGGACGCTTAAATGTATTGCAGATGCATTGGAAGTGCCGGTAAAAAAATTGTTTGATTGGGAGTAAGAGAAATTATAAACCCGTACGGTTTTGCTATGCTACATGGCTTGGCTGCAAACCAGACGGGTTTTAAAAATTGCAACATCACTCATTATTGTCTTTGTATTACTTTTAAGCAGATTCCTCCTACCCCCGAATGTTGGTGGCAATTTTACCATACCGCACTCCTGATATCAACTGGACAACAAAACTTGAAAATGCAAGTCTGTCAATTTGAATATTTACCAATTTTTGGTAAATTTGGAGAAAGTTTTAAAAAAAATGAAAAATACATCAATATCACTTGGAAATTATTTTGACCAGTTTGTAAGCAGTCAAGTATCGGCAGGACGATATAAAAACGTTAGTGAAGTAGTACGTGCCGGACTTAGACTTTTAGAAGACGAAGAAAGCAAAATAATTGCTTTGAGAGCTGCCATCCAAAAAGGTTTAGATAGTCCGCTCGTTGAAAATTTCGACTTCAAAGAAAATTTGAAAAAACTAAAAGAAGAAAAAAGAAAAAATGGCTAAAGTTATTTTACGACAAGAAGCCATTGACGACTTAAATGATATTTGGACTTACACTTTTTCCGAATGGTCAGAAAAACAGGCTGACAAATATTATAGTGCTTTAGAATTTGCTTGTATGCAAATTGGGAAAAACCCAGACCTTGGAAAAGAATATAATGGAATAAGTAATAATTTGCTAGGACTAAGAACAGGAAAACACATAATTTTCTATCAAGTAATAAGCAAAGATAGAGTTGAAGTAGTAAGAATTTTACACGAACGAATGGACTTGAAAAACAGAATAGACGAATAAAAAAATCAAGCAAATATTAAATGCTGAAAACTAATTTGATGCTGAAAAATAGCTGTCATCCCGACGCAAGGAGGGAACTGCTCAAATTTGTTCGCTGCGTTTTGTTTTTCATTACCTAACTGCATCTAAAATATTTGGCTTTGTATTGCTATTGAGCAGATTCCTCGTTCCTCGGAATGACACCACAAACGCACAGATATGCCGCTTTGTTTTTGTGTGTTGCTAATCTGCGATTCAAATGATAGTCTAAACAATTTCTTACATAAAAAAACCTGCCGCTCTCACAACAGGTTTTACATTTATTTAAACCCGTACTGTTTTGCTGCCTACATAGCCAGGCGGCAACCCGCAGGGGTCAAGAAAAAATTTATGCTTCCGATTTTTTCTCTCTCTTCTTNNATGTTCATGTTTAAAATTTCTTCTGCCAAAGGGTCTTCCAAATATTTTTGAATAGCTCTGTGGAGTGGCCTTGCACCAAACTGGCTATCGTAGCCTTTATCGGCAATAAAATCTTTGGCCTCATTGCTAAGCTCCATGGTAAAGCCCAGGTTGCTCAACCTGTTCATTACACCTTTCATTAAGATGTCTATAATTTCAAAAATATTTTCTTTAGAAAGAGAGTTGAAGATTACCACATCGTCTATCCGGTTTAAAAACTCGGGACTAAAAGTGCGCTTCAAAGCTTTTTCAATAATGGCTTTGTTGTTTTCTTCCGAATGTTCCAATCGGTTGGCAGTAGCAAAACCTACCCCATCGCCAAAATCTTTCAACTGGCGTACACCAATATTGGAAGTCATAATAATGAGTGTATTTTTAAAATCTACTTTACGGCCAAGGCCATCGGTTAATTGCCCATCATCCAATACTTGTAAAAGAATATTGTAAATATCGGGATGCGCTTTTTCAATTTCATCGAGCAATACCACACTGTATGGTTTGCGTCTAACCCTTTCCGTAAGTTGGCCACCTTCTTCGTAACCCACATAGCCGGGAGGCGCACCAATTAAACGGCTCACCGTAAATTTTTCCATGTACTCACTCATGTCTATTCTAATGAGGGCATCTTCACTGTCGAACATTTGTTTTGCCAAAGAACGAGCCAACTCTGTTTTACCCACACCTGTAGGACCTAAGAAAATAAAAGTACCAATTGGTTTTTTAGGGTCTTTCAATCCCACCCTGTTTCGCTGAATGGCTTTTACTACTTTGCTAATAGCATCTTGCTGGCCTACCACAGCACCTTTGAGGTCGTCGCCCATGCGGCGTAGCTTTTCGGTTTCGGCCTGCACCATTCGTTTTACCGGAATGCCCGTCATCATGTGAACCACTTCGGCAATATCTTCTTCTTCTATTGGGTAACGTTTGTTTTTACTTTCTTCTTCCCAATCGGCTTTAGCTTTTTCCAGGCTTTCCTGCAATCTTTTTTCGGTATCTCTTAACGAAGCGGCTTCTTCAAATTTTTGGCTTTTTACCACTTTGTTTTTTTCCAGCTTAATGTCTTCTATCTTCTTTTCTAATTCAATTATTTCTTCGGGCACATTAATGTTTTTAATGTGCTTGCGTGCACCCACTTCGTCCATTACATCAATGGCTTTATCGGGTAGCAAGCGATCCGTCATATATCGGTCGCTCAATTTTACACAAGCTTCCACAGCATCCTGGCTATAGGTAACATTGTGGTAATCTTCGTACTTGCTTTTGATGTTGTTTAAAATTTCTATGGCTTCGTCAATTGAGGGCTGCTCTACCAATACTTTTTGAAAACGCCTGTCTAATGCACCGTCTTTTTCAATGTGCATACGGTATTCGTCCAATGTGCTGGCACCAATGCATTGCAGTTCACCACGGGCCAATGCGGGTTTAAAAATATTGGAAGCATCTAAAGAACCGCTTGCGCCACCGGCACCTACAATGGTATGTATTTCATCTATAAATAAAATTACATCCCTGTTTTTTTCCAGCTCATTCATTATGGCTTTCATGCGTTCTTCAAACTGTCCACGGTATTTGGTACCGGCAACCAATGCAGCAAGGTCGAGGCTTACTACTCTTTTATCAAATAGCACTCTTGAAACTTTGCGTTGCACAATGCGAAGCGCCAAACCTTCTACTATGGCCGTTTTACCCACACCCGGTTCACCAATTAAAATGGGATTGTTTTTTTTGCGGCGAGATAAAATTTGCGATACTCTTTCAATTTCATTTTCCCGGCCAACTATGGGATCCAATGTTCCGTTTTCGGCAAGGCGAGTAATGTCTCTGCCAAAATTATCGAGCACCGGTGTTTTTGACTTTGGTTGATTGGCAGCTCCGGGTTTTGCGGGGCGTTGCTGCCCGTATTTTCTTTCTTCATCAAAATCATCTTCTTCGTTATACTCTGCCTGCGGCGGTGGTGTGCTGGTTACAAAACCCAATTCGTTTTTAAAGGCATCGTAATCTAATCCGTATTGCTCTAAAATTTGTGTAGCAATATTTTCTTTGTTTTTTAAAATAGACAGCATCAGGTGTTCGCACTCAACCGCAGCACTTTTTAATGCTTTTGCTTCGAGCACTGTAATGCGTATTACTTTTTCAGCCTGCTTGGTGAGGGGCAAAGAATTGATGTTGGCGATGGTCTTGCCTGTTTTATCTTTCACCGCCATTTCTATTTCTTTTCTCAATTCAAATAAGTCAACGCTTAAAGATTTCAATATTTTGATGGCATTGTTTTCGCCGTCTCTTATTAAACCCAAAACAAGATGCTCTGTGCCAATAAAATCGTTTCCCAACCTTAATGCTTCTTCCCTGCTGTACGAGATTATTTCTTTTACCTGGGTGGAAAAATTATTATCCATGCTTTATAGGTTTATGTTGTTACAATAATAACGATATTTCAAATGGGTAAATACTTAAAAAAAAGTAAATGTTGATATGTTGAAAACTCTGAGGTCAAGGTAGTTTTTATTGTTCTATTCTTAAAACCTTGAAACGATTTTTCTGAAAAAAAATTACATTTTTAAACACATACAAAAATTACATTATCTTAGAGCGTACCATTTAAAAACATCCAACATAATGAATGTCAAAACAGATACCAAAGAGAGATTTAGTGTTGTAACGCCGGAAGAAGCAACCATTTCTGCAAATATGACAGAAGAACTGCAACAATTATTAATGGCATTTCTACAAAAAGACATACCGCATGTAGTACTTCAAATGCAAAATGTAAACAATATTGATGAGGACATTGCCAATTGTATTGCCAATGTTCAACAACAATTTTATGAACAAAATGCCTCCTTTGTAGTGTGTGAACTTAGGCCCGAAGTAGAAACTATTTTAGATAAAATGGAGTTATTAGATACTATGAACATTACGCCCACTCAAAGCGAAGCCTGGGATATTGTTCAAATGGAGGAAATAGAAAGGGAATTGCTGGACGATTTTGAAGAAGGCGAACAAAGCTAAGCAGCTATCCTTAAATTATTGTAGTCTAATCAAATTAACCATAAAACAACCGATTTGCTCTCCCTTACTATTTTAGGAAGTAATTCTGCCATACCCGCTCATGGGCGCAATCCTACCGCCCAGGTTTTACAAAACCAGGACGACTGCTATCTTATTGATTGTGGTGAAGGCACTCAGTTACAATTGGCTCGTTATAAAATTAAACGCAGCAAAATAAGCCATATATTTATTTCGCACCTGCATGGCGACCATTATTTTGGCCTCATTGGTTTGCTTACCAGCATGGGTTTAATTGGCAGGGTTGCGCCTTTGCATTTACATGGGCCTGCTTTGTTGATTGATATTATTAATCTCCAACTTAAAGCTGCAGATACCAAACTTCCCTATGAAATTAATTTTCATCCGTTGGGAGAAGAAGGGGTTATAAGTGATGATAAAAAAATTAGGGTGGAATGTTTTAAAGTGAATCACCGCATTGATTGCTGGGGATTTATTTTTAGAGAGAAAAAAAATCCACGGAGCATAGACCCCGTAAGAGCGAAAGCCTACGAAATACCTGCATCTTATTACGAAGCATTACAAAAGGGAGCCGACTATACCAATAAAAAAGGTACCATCATTCCAAATAGCGAAGTTACTTCGGCTGCATCATCTGCTAAATCTTATGCCTATTGTGCAGATACAATTTACAATGAGCAAATTGCAACAATAGTAAAAGAGGTTGATTTGCTTTACCATGAAGCAACCTATTTAAAAGATTTGGAGCAAAGGGCCGCAGATCGTTATCATTCCACTACTCATCAGGCAGCAAGGATTGCAAATTTAGCCGAAGTAAAAAAATTAATCATCGGTCATTTCTCTTCAAAGTACGATGAGTTGGATAGTTTTTTAACCGAAGCCAGGGAGGTTTTTGATAACTGCGAATTGGCGTTGGAGGGTACTTGCTTTAAAATTTAAAATTACTGCAATGGTTTATTCCTATTTGGTATCAATAACATAGTTAGTCCAATCGGCCATCATAAATTTTAAAAATTCGGGAAACCATTTACGCCAGGTGGCTTCGTTGTGCTTTCCATCGGGGTCAATGGCGGCATACATTAAAGACGATGAATTTTTGGCAAGCGATTGCATTATATCAAACATATCGTTGATATACTCATCTCCTTCATGAGCGCCCATAAAAAAGAAAAATTTTCCGTTTACTTTGCTTGCAAGAGAATCGGTTAATTGTTTAATGCCGGGTGTTGCTGTCCAAAATGCCGGTGAAAAAACACCAGCTTTCCCAAAAACAGAAGGGTACTTTAAAGCTGCATAGTAAGAAATTAAACCGCCCATTGAACTCCCTGCAATAATGTTGTGATTTTTATCTTGTATAGTTCTGTATCTACTGTCAATAAAGGGTTTTAAGGTTTGAGCTAAAAATTCAACATAGGCTTCTCCTTCCGCTTTCCCAAATCTTTCATTATCAAAAGGGTTGTATTCATTTAATCTTTTTGGGCCATTATCAATTCCTACTACAATACATTCGTACTGTTTTTTTGCACTAAGCGAATCCATCCATTCATCTACCCCCCATTCGCCAAAGCCCGAGCTGAGTTCATTAAATAAATTTTGGCCATCGTGCATATAAAGCACCGGATAATTTTTTTTTGACTGCTCATAATCTTTAGGAAGATAAATCCAAATCCTTCTTTTCCGGTTTAGTTGTGGCATTAGAAACGCTGTATCTAAAATGGAAACATTTTTTGATGCTGTGTTTTTACGTGGTACAGCAGCAAATGAATCTTTCCAGGCTGCTACTGTATATTGAATTAAAGTATCGCTTTGCAGATACACCGAGTAGTTTGCAATGTCGGCTCCTGATTCGGCACATGCTGTTTTATCCCAATTGCCTCTGGTAAATTTAAACTCATAATTTCCTTTGGGCATATTGGGAATAGAAAGTTCCCAATAGCCGGTTGAGTTTTTAAAAAGTCGAAAAGATTCATTGCCAGGATTCCAGCCATTAAAGCTGCCTGCCATAAAAATTGGCTCGTTTGATTTATTTTCAGGAGCAGCAATAATTTGTATCCTCAAGGTATGCTGAGCCAAAGCAGAATTTGTAATAAAAAATACAAACAGCAACAAAAGCCAATGGAAATATTTTGTTTTAGTTATCAATTGTTATGCTGAATATAAGTTTTTACTTTTTGATGTAACTCACTGCTGAGTGGCACTGCCGGTAGTCGAAGATAGTTTTTTATTATACCCATTTCTGCTAAAAATGCTTTCACACCGGCAGGATTATTTTCGGCAAACATTAAATCGTATGCCGGCATTAGTAAGCCATTTATTTTTTTAGCATCATTCATTGCAAACGCAAGAGAATGTTCTATCATTTTACAAAATTCTTTTGGATAAGCATTGGCTGCTACACTAATTACACCTTGCATTCCGCAGGCAATTTGAGGCATTGCAAGTGCATCGTCACCACTTACCACNNCCGGTGCGGCCCGGTACATTGTATAAAATGATTGGTTTTGGACTTGCCTCTGCCAGTGCTTTATAATGTTGAAATAAGCCTTCCTGTGATGGTTTGTTGTAATAAGGGCTTGCGCTTAAAACTGCTACTGCTTTTGAAAGGTCAAAACTTTTTAAGTCTTCTATTACTTCTTGGGTATTGTTTCCTCCAATACCTACTACTATAGGCACTCTACCATTAATATGTTTGCAGGTAAAATCAATAATGGCCTTTTTTTCATTTTTATTCAACACCGGTGTTTCCCCGGTTGTTCCCAGGGTAACTATATAATTTACCCCGTTATCAATTAAATGGCTTAACAAATTACCCAATGCTTCATAGTCAACTTCATTTGTTTCAGTAAATGGAGTTATTACTGCTACCCCTGTTCCTCTCAACTGCAATTTTAAGTTCATTAAAATAAATTTGGGGTGAAGTTATAAAATAAGTTGGGTGTTAAAATAGCTGTCAATAAAAAAACTCCTGTATTGCTACGGGAGTTTCTAAAAATTTTATTGTTTTAAAATTAATGTTGTCCGAGATAAATTTAAAAAAGAAGGGTGGTTTTTAGGCCACCCTTTATCAATTTTGCAGTTACCACACAAACAAGATTGATATGGACAAAAATACAAGTTATCTCGGACAGCCTATTTTACAACAAGTACTTTCTTTGATAGATGAAGGAATTGTTCACAAAGCCACTGCCAAACACAAAGCCAATTATCATAGCAAGCAATTACTGTTTAAAGACCATTTGGTAACAATGCTTTATTGCATTTTCAGCAGGTGTACCTCCATACGTGAAGTGCAAACAGGGCTTGAGTTGTGCAATGGCAAGCTCAATCATTTAGGTTTAACCAAAGTTCCGGCAAGAAGCACCCTTAGTGATGGCAATAAGAAACGAAACAGCGATGTTTTTGGCGAAGTGTATGCTATGCTGTATGACAAATACAAACACATTATCTCGGACAGCCCCTTAAAACACAGCATTGCCAGTAAGTTGTACATTTTGGATAGTAGTACCATTTCCTTGTTTAAAGCCATTTTAAAACCAGCGGGTCTTAAACGGCTGGATGGTAAAAGTAAAGGCGGTATAAAGGTGCATGCTTTGCTAAAAGCCGATAACAATATGCCCTATATGGTTAAATACACGGCTGCTGCACTTCATGACCAACAGTTTTATCAATACATCAATGAACT
>DEHT01000042.1 GCA_002352045.1 Chitinophagaceae bacterium UBA2793
AGCCTGTCTTTATATTGCTCAATATATTCTTTACTGCCATCTTTACTGCCACCATCAATTATAATATATTCATAGTCGCTAAAAGATTGCTCAAAAACGCTCTGCATGGTTTTTTGTAAACCAGCCAGATTGTTGTAGTTGATGGTGATGATGGAGAGGTTTGGCATTTTATTACTTTCTATAAACCGGAGCATAGTCTTTAAAATTAGACTTGTCAGAGGCTGAAAATATGTTTACCTCATTTTTATGAAACTCTCTAATAATATCTTTCCAAATTAATCTTTGTGAGACAGCTGTAATATGTTGTTGATTTGGTTTGGGATAAGGAGTTACTTCTTTAACATTAATCTCATTTTGTAACTCCTCGCTATGATAAATATGCGGGCCTTCGAAATCTAATCCATGAACAACAATATTTTTAAATCCCGCATGAAATGCAAGCATTGTAGTTGTTATTGTTGTAGTACTAAACTGAGGCATAAATATCGAAGGGGCTGAAAATAATCGGTTAATAATTTTAATATAGACTTGCACATCCAAGACAACATTTATATTTTTTTTAATCACATCAAACATTGTTGTAGCTAGTAAATCAGGAGGGGTATTATATATATTTTTCAAAAAAATTGCATTTATCTTGTCACTTCTTTTGTTTATAACCGTTGTTAATTTATTAACTACATCTTTATTAAAGTTTTTATCATTGATTAAATGATAATTTTGCTCAATAAAGTATATATCATAGTGATAAGGTAAAAATGCGGAAAAATTGAAACCAATGATATAATCATTTTCATTTATTACCCCCTCTTTGTAAGAGTGATAAGCAGAATAACCTGACGCAATTATATGACAGGTATGGTTTCTTTTATTTTTCACTACATAAGAAACAAGTTTCTTATGTGTAAATATTTTTACTTTTGGCTTATATTTTTTTATCCTTCTTATTATTTGTATACTTTTTAAGTAGTCTTCATTAAAGGTTTTTAGATAATTAACTGCAGAATTATATCTATATACAAAGCGATTATATAAGGAGCGAAATATTTTCTTAATGATAGTCAGCATTTATAATTCTATATCATTGAATTTTAGCGGAGTCCCTGCCGGCATATTTGTTTTAGATTTCAGTCCAATCACTTTATCCCAATATTTTGGAGCTAAACCATTACCCGGACGAATAATTCGTATATTATCGTTTGAAAATACTTCTCCTTGCTTAATGTCTTTACATACATAAATAGATCTCTTAAAAAACAAACTTCTTTCTTCGGCCGGCTGTATGTCGTACTGAATATTACCCAATGCAAGAAAAGCCCTTTCGCTTTCAATTACCAATGCTTTCATTTCTTCCGGTTCCATAGAGAATGCGCTATCTACCCCACCATCTGCTCTGCGTAATGTAAAATGTTTTTCAATTACTCTTGCGCCCAAAGCAACCGCAGCTACGCTTGCACCAATACCCATTGTATGGTCAGATAAGCCAATCATACAGTTGTATTTATCAAACATATCGGGTATGGTCTGTAAGTTTGAATTCTCAGGTGTGGCAGGGTAAGTGCTGGTGCATTTCAATAAAATCAAATCTTTACAACCGGCTCTGCGCAAAGCCTCAATGCTTTCTTGTATATCTTCTAAAGTACTAACTCCGGTTGACATAATAACAGGTTTCCCCGTAGCAGCAACTTTTTTTAGTAGTGGGTGATGTGTGTTTTCGAAAGAAGCAATTTTATAGGCAGGCACGTTGAGGCTTTCTAAAAAATCTACAGCAGTTTCATCAAAAGGAGAGCTAAAAGCAAGCATTCCTTTTTCTTTTGCACGGTCAAATATAGGTTTATGCCACTCCCAAGGGGTATAGGCCTCTTTGTATAAGTCGTATAATTCTTTTCCATTCCATAATGAATCTTTATCATCAATGGTGTAAGCTCCTTTCATAGTAATGGTATCGGCTGTATATGTTTGGAGCTTTAAGGCATGAACGCCTGTTTCGGCGGCGGCATCAACTATAGCCAATGCACGTTCTAATGATTGATTGTGATTACCACTCATTTCAGCAATAATGAACGGCTTGTAATTAATACCAATAACAAAACCTCCAATTTTAATATCCATTATTAAATATTTTTCCAGCTATAAAATCAAGACTATGATCCCATGAACATTCGATAATCTTAACTGCTCCATTAGGCGTCTTTACAATTAAACCTCCATCTACAGAAAGGATTTTCCCATTAATATCATTATAGTGAAAGCCCTTATCACAAAATTCAATTTTGTGGATGATTATTTTATTTCTTTCATAAAATGTAAACGCACCAGGGTATGGATTTGCCTGTGCTCTTACCCAATTTTTTATACGTTCTTTTTGCCAGTTCCAATTTATTAAACCATCAGTTTGTGTTCTTTTGCCGAAATAGGTCGCTTCATTATCATTTTGAGGAATGAGTTTAACTTCATTTTTTTCAATCATTGATATAATTCTATGCACAATAACAGGATACCGGTTATTAAATTTTCTTAAAATTTGATAACCGGTATCGTCATCCCCAATTGAAACAATTTCCTGGTATATAATATCACCTTCATCGCAGGATTTTGTTATAATATGGCCAGTAATACCTGTTTGTTTTTCGCCGTTTATTATTGCCCACACATGAGGTGTTCTACCCCTAAATTTAGGAAGCAAAGAGCCGTGTATATTAACAGCATAGCTTTCTGTTTTGGCAATAACATCATCCTCAATTATGAACAGATAATTTACCGACAATAGTAATTTAGGAGTAGGTATTTTTTCTAAAAAATCTTTTGCTCTATGATTACGAGGATTTCCTCTAAAACAAGGTATTTTGTAATTAACACAAGTTTTTATTATTTCTTCAGAACCAGAATCCGAAAATACAAAAGATAACGAATGCTTGCTTTCGATTAACTCCTTCAAGATTATTAATCCTAAATTTCCGCTTATTAACAAACCGATTTCCATTGCGTATTCAGCATTGACAGAATTAGAACATCAATTAATTTATTTTTGATTAAAATATGTTCTTTTAAATGAGCCTCTTTTAAAAAGCCATGATTATACATTACCTCAAAATAAGAATCCCTTATATCGTAAGCGTATGTATATATTTTATAAAAATTAAGCTCTTTAAATGCAATTTTTACAATCAAAGAAAGATAAACATTCCAAACATTTTTAAATATTTCAACATGATTATTTAGCTCTGTTGAAAGAAGAAAAGATATTTCTGCATTTTTACTTTCCCAATCTATATGAACTAAACCGCCATAACCAATTAAAATATCATTTTCTAAAAAACTGAAGAGAATTTGGTTTGGTTTTTCCTGTACCAATAAATCTGCTACAACTGTTGCAAAATAGTTTTCTTGTTGTTCTTTGGTGAGTGGCTGTTTCTGACGAAGAATATCTATCTGTTCATTACGCCACTGCATAATGGCATACTTATCTTCATCTCGGATAGGCACAAGTTTGAAATTGCCCGTTTGAAATTCGTTTATTTGTAAGCATTTATAAGTACGCATCACTTATTGTAAAGCATTTTATATTTCATTTCTGCCATGAGCCAATCAGATGTTGTATCAATATCCTGGGCTTCTTCTTCTCCTAGAATTACCGATGCGGTTTTTTCGGTAAACAACGTATTGGTTATTTCTTTTGGATTAAACCAATACCATTGACCTGCGTCGTGATATACTTGCTTTAGATCTTGAGAACGGGAATTTTGATATTCTTTCCAAACCATTTTAGTATGGCCGCTTGCATCTATTTCTAAACCCCTCCACACAGGGTAACTGAAAGCTACCACCGGAAATACCGAATGTAAATTTTTATTCTTTAGCTTCTCAAACCCTTCTTTTAAATGAATAGCAGTTGCCAATGGAGCAGTTGGGTATATGCAACAAGCATAATCAAAGTTTTTTCTTTCACTTTTATAAAAGCCTAAAACTTCATTTATTACATCCATCGTGGTAGCGTGGTCATCAGCATTTTTTGCACTACGAATAAAAGGTACTTTTGCTCCATACTTCTTTGCTATATCAGCAATTTCGGCATCATCGGTAGAAACCATCACTTCGCTAAACAATCCGCTATTTAAAGCCATTTCAATTGAATAAGCAATAATAGGTTTACCTAAAAAAAGTTTAATATTCTTTCCGGGGATTCGCTTGCTGCCTCCACGGGCCGGGATAATGGCTATATTATTTTGTAAAGAACTCATTAATACTATCAATTACATACTGCTGTGCTTCATCGGTTAGTCCCGGATACATAGGAATGCTCAAACATTCCTCATAATATTTTTCTGCAACAGGGAGGCTTCCTTTTTTATGCCCTTTCTTTTGATAATAAGGCATTGTATGCACCGGTATATAATGCACCTGGGTAAAAATATTTTTAGTTCGCAAATAATTATATAAACCTAGTNNAAAAGCATGCCCTTCATTGTATTTAGGAGTTACTATATTTTTATTGAATGCAAAAGCGGCATCGTATTTTTTTGCTATCTGTTCCCGTTTTTGTAACCCTTCATCAGCTCGCTTTAATTGGGTAACCCCTAATGCTGCTTGCATATCGCACAGGCGATAGTTATAGCCAAGTTCTTGCATTTCATAATACCAACCACCATGATTTTCTTTTAATTGCTCCGGCGATTTTGTAATACCATGCGTACGCAACAAGCAAAGCTTATCGTATATTTCTTTGCAATTGGTGGTAATCATTCCTCCTTCTCCGGTAGCAATATGTTTTACAGGATGAAATGAAAAGATAGCTACATCGGCATACTCACCGTTTCCACAATTTTGTTTTACTCCTTTACTATCTGTAAAATAACCACCGGGAGCATGACATGCATCTTCAATTATCCATAAATTATATTCATCCGCTAATTTCCTAAAAGCTTCCAAATTAACCGAAGCCCCAGTAAAATCAACAGGAATAATACCTTTGTATGTTCCCTTAGGAGATGCCTCTAAAAACGCCCGAACCTTATTTATATCCAATAAAAAAGTAACAGGATCAATATCAGCAAACACAACTTCGCCACCACAATATTCAATACAATTAGCCGAAGCTGCAAAAGTAATGGGTGTTGTAATGACCTTTTCTCCTTGCTTTACATTCATAGCCATAGCACACAAATGCAAAGCGGCAGTTCCATTAGAAACCGCTACTGCGTATTTGCAACCAATATATTTTGCAAAAGCAGTTTCAAACTCTGCAATTTTTGGCCCCTGAGTAAGAAAATCAGATTGAAGTGTTTCAACTACCGCCTGAACATCATCATCCGTTATTGTTTGCCTGCCGTATGGAATAGGTTTCATTAATTAGATTGATTGTTTTCTACCTCAAATTCCTCGATGAGTTTTTTTAATTCTGCTACTGTAAGCCACTCACTATTTTTACCAGAGTTGTAATTAAATCCTTCTGCTACTTTTACAGCATTGAATTTTGTAATAAAATCGCTTAAACACCAGGTGGGTACTAATGGCAAAATGGCGTAATACTTACCCAGGTCATACGTAGTAAATGAATCTGATTCTGTAATCATTTCTTCATGTATTTTTTCACCGGGCCTGATGCCCACTATGGGATATTCGCATTTTGGCCCAATGGCTTTTGCAACATCCATCAATTTATAAGAAGGAATTTTAGGTACAAAAAGTTCACCGCCCCAGGCAGTTTCCAAAGCATGTAAAACCATTTCTACACCATCACTGAGTGAAATATTAAATCTTGTCATTTGCTCGTTGGTAATGGGTAACTTTCCTTCTTTTCTTTTCTTTAAAAAAAAAGGAATTACTGAACCATTAGACCCCATTACATTTCCATAACGAACCACACTAAATTTTATGTCTTTATTGCCTTTGATATTATTGGCAGCAATAAATAATTTATCCGAAGTAAGTTTGGTAGCTCCGTATAAATTTATTGGAGCACAAGCTTTATCGGTAGAGAGTGCTACTACACTTTTTACATTTGTTTCTAATGAGGCTCTTATTACATGCTCAGCTCCTCCAATATTTGTTTTTACACATTCATCAGGATTATATTCGGCAATATGAACATGCTTCATGGCCGCTGCATGAATAACATAATCTATATTTACAAATGCCCTTTTTAGTCTTTCAAAATCTCTTACATCTCCAATAAAGTAACGCATTTGAGGATATTTCGATTCTGGAAATTCCTGTGCCATTAGAAATTGCTTTTGCTCATCTCTGGAGTAAATGACCAAACGTTTTACATTGGGATACCGTTTCAAGATTGTAGCTGTTAAAGCTTTCCCCAAAGAACCTGTTCCGCCTGTAATTAAAATTGATTTATTATTTAGCATTATATATTTCCCATTTTAAAAGTTGGCTTGTGTATGATTTTCTATTGAATCCTCTTCGTGTTTCCATATCAGTAATTTGAAAACTTAGGATGTCTCCCGGGTTTTCAATATTGAATCGATTTGCAAAGTGTGATGTAAAATTAAAATACACTTTATATTTTCCAACTGGTAAAACATATTTGTTAATCTGCAATTTATACTCATTTATTCCAATATTCATGTTATCCAACACATTAGGAAGAAAGTCGTAAGTGTCGGATTCTATATAAACTTCATCGTGCATATTTTTTACAGTTATGTATCCGTACAAATTTGGAATTCTATTCTTACAGTTAATAAGTACTCTCAAACAAATGTCTTCTGAAATACTATATTCCGATTTCACCTTACCGGCATTGTCAAAAATTTCTGCCTCAAGTAATTCCATATCATTATCTGTGATACATTCTTTACGAAATGTAGTCCCAATGTCTCTTTTCTCATAGTGGTTTTGATATGCAGCAATAGCATCACTAACGTCTCCCAAAAAAGTAAGGCCTCCACTAGATAAGACAGTTCCCTTTGTACACAGATTTTTTATAGCACTCATATTATGACTCACAAACAACACCGTTCTCCCATCCTTGGTACTTACATCCTTCATTTTCCCCAAAGCCTTTTTTTGAAACTCGGCATCGCCAACAGCCAGCACTTCATCAACAATTAAAATTTCGGGTTCTAAATGTGCGGCTACGCCAAAGGCAAGGCGCACATACATACCCGAAGAATATCTTTTTACCGGCGTATCAATATATCTTTCCACCCCTGCAAAATCTACTATTTCATCAAACTTGCTTTTTATTTCCTGGCGGGTCATGCCGAGGATGGCGCCGTTTAAAAATATATTTTCACGACCGGTTAACTCCGGGTGAAAGCCGGTACCTACTTCCAACAAACTGGCTACCCTGCCTTTTATTTTAATACTCCCGGTAGTAGGTGTGGTGGTGCGGCTGAGTATTTTTAGAAGCGTGCTTTTGCCTGCNNGGGTCTTCTTTGCCTCTTACTCTATGCCAGGTGCGGTTAAGGTCGTGTGCAAGGGAGCCGGTACCCACATTGCCCAGGCGGTATTGCTTAGAGATGTTTTCTACTTTTATTACGGTGTTACCCAATTGGTTGATAGTTGAAGATTTTAAAATATAATTGTATCAGAAGAATTTTGGCAATCAAAGATTATTTCTACAAACCACTGTCTGGTAACCTGCACTAATTTGGTTGCTTTTGTATTGACCTGTCCATTTTTCGAAATGGATGTTATATGGAATTTTTAAAAAGTCTCTTCTTATTTTACGAATAGCCCGATAAAAAAATGTGTTGAAATTCTTTTTAAGAGATGTATTCTGCAGGTAGATTTCTTCGATCGAAAAATATTCAGTAATTACCTTGTGAAAATCGTCAAAACTCCATTCTATTTGATGATATGGATTATCACATTTTGTTCTTGTGTTCAAAACAATGGGTGTAGAAACAAGGAATATTCCACCCGGTATTAAAGAGCGTTTAATATTTTGAAGAAAAAGTGATACATCGGGTAGATGTTCAATTGTTTCAAATGAAACCACAACATCAAACCTGTTTTCTGTTTGGTACTTTAATGCGTCGCCGGTTTCTCTTGTTATATTTTTATGAGGAAATTTGTGTTTACCATACCGAATTGAGCCATTATCAATATCCACCCCCAACACTGATTTAGCTTTGCCTACTTCAGCAAGCAATAGGCTACCATAGCCGCAGCCGCAAGCAATGTCAAGTACATGTTTGCTTTCTACATAATTGCACGCAAGATCATACCTTATTTTGTGATGATTATGTAAATCCGAAGGAACATAACCCGGCAACCAACGTTCAAGTGCATTTCCCGTTAACCAGGTAGCCAATGTATCATTTTCGTATTTTATACAAAAAATATCATCGTTTATTTGTTGCAGATCGTTTTCATTCATTGTTTCATTATTTTTTTCTAAAAATATTTATGAAAGAGATATGGCTCAACGGTTACACAGTGTCCATAAAACTTCGCTCCACTTTACTAAAAATTATCATGCCAATAAATACAACCAGTACTATAAAACCACCGCTGTAGAGCAAGCCGTTCATATCAACCGTGCCTTTGCCAAACAGTGCATAACGAAAGGCTTCTACTATGGGCGAAAGCGGGTTCCAGGCTATCCAGCCGGCATAGCTTTTATCTTTTAAATAACTTAATGGATAAGCTACCGGTGTAGCATACATGAGCAACTGTACGGCAAAGCCAATGAGTACACTAAAATCACGGTACTTGGTGGTGAGCGAACTTATGATGATGCCGAGGCCCAAACCGAGGCCGGCCATCATTACAATTAAGATGGGTATTAATAACCAACTGGCACCAAAATGAAACTGCCCGTTTTTTATGGCAAACCAAATTATTACGGCGAGCAACAATAAAAACTGTATGGCAAATTTTACCATATTGCTTACCACCGTACTTAGAGGTATTACCAGGCGTGGAAAATATACTTTACCAAAGATGCCGGCATTGGCCACAAAGGTTGAAGAGGTAGCAGTGAGACAGGCGCTGAAATAATTCCATATTGCTATTCCACTCATGTAAAACAAAATGGGTTCAATGCCATCGGTGGGTATGTTGGCCACTTTACCAAAGATGAACAAAAACATGATGGTGGTAAAAATGGGTTGTATAAAATGCCACAACGGCCCCAGGATGGTTTGCTTGTATTGTGCGGTGAAATCTCGTTTTACAAATAGCCATAGCAAATCCCGGTAACGCCACACTTCTTTTAAATTTAAATCGAGGAGCTTGCCCTGGGGTTCTATTATTTGATCCCAGTGCTCGGGTTGTGTATGTGTGGAAGGTTCGGTCATTTTTTAAGAACGCAGATTAGTTTGAGTGATGAATTATTAGTGATTAGTAATAAGTAGTTAGTAATAAGTAGTTAGTAATAAGTAGTTAGTAGTTAGTTATGGGTTATAAGTTGAATGATTTTTTTGACTTTTGACTTTTTACTTCAACAATCCTTCCAACTTTTCCTTATAAACCCCGTAGCTGAATTTTTGATTCAGCAATTTTTCATTGGGCTGGTGCCCGGCACCGTTATACAAAACATTTTGAATGGCGGCTTTTATTTCTTCAATATTACCGGGAGTAACCACCGTGCCGAGGGTTCCATTTTGTAAGGCATCCATGCTGCCATCGGCATTGCCGCCAATAACAGGCACACGGTAATACATGGCTTCTATAAATACAATGCCAAAACCTTCTTTGCTGCTGGGCATAATATAACAGTTGCTCAAATTAAAATGTGCTGCCAGCTCTTCATCGGGAATAAAGCCTGCTAAAATCACTCTATCGGCTATGCCTGCGGTGGTTATAGATTGTTGCAGGTTTTTTAGTTCGGTTGCATCGCCTTTTCCGGCAATGATGTATTTGATGTTTGAGTTGTTTAATTCGGCCAATGCTTTAATCACATCTTCGTAACCTTTGTATTTTTCTTTGCTCGAAAGGCGGGTAAGGGTAAATAATACTTTATGATGCTCCTTAATGCCATAACGCTCATTTAAATTTTTGGGCAGCACAATGTTTTTTGGCAAGGGCAAATAGGGATCGAGGCAATTATTGAGTACTTTAATTTTATTAGCAGCTACTGCATGACTTTCCATTATTCGTTTTTGGGTATAATGACTCACCGCCCAAAATTCATTCACCGCCGAAAGCATCATGGCTTTTGCTTTGGAAACCTGCCCCCAAATTTCAATACCATGGCACATTAAAATAATTTTTGTGGATGGTGAAATTTTTTTGATGGCCCAGGCAATCATCAGCAGGTTGATATGGCTTAGCAGTACTACTTTGCTTTGCGTGCCCTGCAGGATGGCATCTTTTACAAAACCTGCTTTTCTTGCAGCAAAACATTTGTATAATTCAGTAGGAAAATAGCGGTTGTGGGTAGCATCGCCTTCCTTATCGTGCATGCTCCAAATCATAAGCCTTTGTTGCCTGGCTACGCTGTCTTCGTATAGGGCTTTGCCTGCAATGCGGCATACTTTTTCAATACCGCCGGTAGCAGAGAATATGTTAAGTGTAAGAAAAAAAATGTTGTTGTTCAAAATACGGAGTACAGATTCTTTTTAAAGTGCCAAAGCAATATTAAACTTATCATATTCAACTAACCAACACCCGTAGGATTCTGCCGCACACTTTTCCCGCCCGCAAACCTGCCGGGTTTTCAACCATCGCTCATAACTTATAACCCAAAACTCATCACTTTACCATCCCAACCAATCAACATATCAACCTATTAACTTAGAAGTATCCCGAATATGAGGAATTGAATTTTGCACTTTGCCCTAGCTTCCCGATAAATCGGTACAGGCCTTGGCAAAACTGCTCGTTAGCTGTAGGCGTTATTTTTATCCAAATAGTAAGTTTACTCGTTTTCCAAGTCCAAATTCGAAAATTCTATAAAGAGTAGAAATCTGAATGTCACATTTTCCATTTTCAAGTCGGGAAATGTAACTTTTCTTTGTTCCAACTTTCTCAGCCAGTTGTTCTTGCGTCATATTTGCTTCTTTACGAGCTTCTTTCAACATTTCACTAATTACAAAATATTGTGCTTTTTCTTCAAATTTGTCTCTATATTCAGAGCCTATTTTTCCGTATTTAATGTCTAATAACTCGTCAAAGTTTTTAGCATTTTTGATACTTTCTTTGTTCATTACTTTGTCTTTTTTGAGTTAAAATATTCCTCTTTTAATTTCAAAGCCAAATCAATTTCTTTTTCCGGTGTTTTTTGAGATTTCTTTTGAAAACCATTGAATAGAACGAATAAATTACCTTTTTCAAAGCAACAAAAAATTCTATTAATGTTGCTTTCAAATTCAATTCTGATTTCATAAAGTCCATCAGTTCCTGTAATATGTTCGAGAAACTTTTTAGGTACATTTTGTACAGTTCTCAAAATCTTAAAAACATACTCAATTTTTTCTTGCACTTTTTCGGTTTGTTCAACATAAAAGTCAATGAAATAGTGTTTGAAAAAAATGATTTTCTTTGCTTATTCACGCAAGAAAGTTAACTTAAAAGTTATCAATATGCAAGTTTTAGTTTGTTGAATTTTGAAACGTGGTTTGGGGAACGCTTACGCAATCTAATAACTTTACCCAATCAACTTATCAACCAATCAACCTATCCCTAAACAAACTTTTCACTCACCAGCATTAACCCCAACACCTGGCTCCAATGCAGCTCGCTTTTTAAAAACTGTTGATAATTATGTTGGCCCAAAGTTCCTTTGCTGAGTAAATTTTGCTTTACCATTTCGTTTTGCTTAAACCATTCGGTAAATGGAAAACTGAAACCCATTTTTGGCCTATCCCATACCGGCCTGGGCAATTCATTTGCAAATGCTTCTACCAATAATGATTTGGGTAGCTTGCCATTGAATTTTGTATATGGATGCACCTGCATACAATATTGCTGAAACCGATGATCGAGAAAAGGTACTCTTATTTCAATGCCATGGGCCATACTCATTACATCGGCATCCCGCAGCAATTGATTTTGCATATATAAGTTGAGCTCCATCCAACTGGCAATATTGCCATTATCCATTGCCGAAATATCGGGCAGCACCGGAACAGTATTTAAAATTTGCCAAACTTCTTTTTCTGTTGCATCTAACTGCCGGGCAATATCATATGGCGAAAACTGTCCACGTAAAAAAAGATACAATCCGGTAATGCCTTCTATGCTGAGGTAATTCAAACGCCGAAGTTTTCTGCCTTTCCAGGCGCCAGTACGCAATATTGTATTGGGCGAGCGTTGAAGCAAAGCGGCCATTTGCATTCTTTTAAATGAAGGGTAGCCCCCCAGCAATTCATCGGCACCAATGCCACTGAGCACCGCTTTTAAACCTTGTTGCCTTGCATAACGACTAATAAACCAGGTATTGATGCCATCGCAACTGGGCTGATCCATATCCTGTAATATACGTTCAAAATGCTGAGCAAAATTTTGTTCATTGAGCAGGTATTGATTTCTTTGACAATTTACCTGCTCCAGCAAAATATCCTGGTATGCTTTCTCGGAATATTGTCCTTCATTAAAATAAAGCGATAAACTATTGAGCCCTTGTTTTTTTATTTCGGCAGCCAGTAAAAATAAAATTCCCGAATCAATTCCTCCACTCAAAAAAACACCAATGGGAGCATCAGATATTAATTGATCTTTTACTGCTTTGCGTAATAAGATGCCGATCATTTCCCGTGCAGCCTGCCTGCTCTGTATCTCTTCGGAAAAACTATAAAACATAAAACTTTGCAAGCTGTATTCACCCGAAGTAGTTTTGTAATGCAGATAGAAACCTTTGGGCAAAAGCTTTACATTTTTTAATGTAGTGATGGGCTCGGGCAAATGTCCGTAAGCCAGCATATACACCGGCCAATTCGGATTTTGTTCGGCTACGTTTTCAATACAATTAAATGCCCTGGTTTCCGATGCAAAGGTTATACGCTGCTTATCGCAATGGTAATAAAGCGGTTTAATACCCGCTGCATCTCTTACCAGCAGCAGTTCCTGCAATTGTATATCCCACAAAGCAAATGCAAACATGCCTTGCAGCATGGCAAAACTTTGGGTACCCCATTGTTCGTAAGCGGCTAATATTACTTCGGTATCGGTTTGGGTTTTAAAGCTATGGCCCAGTTGAATAAGATCGTTTCTTACCGATAGAAAATTGTATATCTCACCATTAAAACTAATTACATAGCGTTCTTTCCAAATCATGGGTTGATGGCCTGCGCTGCTGAGGTCGAGCAGGCTCAGCCTACGATGACCCAGTACTAAACCTGATGCTGCATCGCTCCAGAGTCCTTCATCATCGGGGCCGCCATGCTTTTGTGCATCGCACATTTTTTGAACGGTATCCTGCAATGCAGTTACAGGAAGGTTTTTATTGAATATACCTGCTATTCTACACAAAACTTAATAAAAGAGAATTGGTAATTGTTAATGGTTAATTAAGAGAGAAGTTTATTAGTAAATAAAGTGTTGAGAAAATTATCCTCGATTCACCATCATTTCTTAAGAAAGCTTCGCTGGTTTATTAAAGCAAAAAAATGTTTTGATGCTGAAAAACATGCTTTAAACTATTGCATCAATTCTAAATTCTTCACATCAAACAGGGCGCTCAATTGCAAGCCCATGCTTTCGATTTTTACCCTCGCTTTATTGCCCATCACTTCTAATACAATGCCTTTGTAATTCATTAGCAAGCCTTGCTTTACATAAACGTTATCGCTGGTTTCAAGCGATGCGTTTCTTACTTCTACATCTTCAAACTCCTGTAAAAATTTTCGAATGGTATTTATTTCTTCTTCTTTTACTACCGCAGGTTTACCCAACCAATGTACAAAATTGAGTATGCCATCTATTTTTTTAATATCCCATTTATGCTTTTCGTCTATTTGTACAAATACATATCCTTTAAACAAAGGCTCGTGTACCACTTTTATTCTATCGCTCCATTGCTTATGTACTTTATTTAAAGGGCAATAATGTGGAATGCCTTTTTCAGCAAGGTTGGCTGCCACTTTTTTTTCCCAGCGTGGCCGGGTATAAACAGCGTACCATTTAGAAGAAGTATGTAGAAATGCGGTTGTCAATTTTTATTTTTCAATTACATATCTAACTAAAAACTGAAGGGGTTCATTTTCAACTTTGAGCTAACCAAAACCCGTAGGGTTCTGCCGCCCACATTTCCATCGCTGCAAACACGCCGGTTTTTCAACTATCCACTTTCAACTAAACAAAACCCGCCGGATTTTCAGATCTCCAATATTTAAAGTTTGGGCAAAGCTTCGCTGTTCCTCAGTTACATAAAATTTGTAACGGTGAGGAATAGTGGTTGTTTTTATTGAGGTCGCAAAACTATTTGTTTGGCGTTACCTTATTGTTATGTATGAGTGATTAAGCTTCATTCACTCAATATTTTTATAGCACTTTTTGATTCTTAGCTACTTTCTCAACAAAATTTCCAACACATTATCCTTTTCTTCTTCCAAATAATTTTTTAATTCCTTTTCTAAAACCCCATAAATTTTTAAACCCAGGATGATCGCCATCGCTGGTATAATAACTGTACCCTTCATTGCCATAACCATAACCATAGCCGTAGCCATAGCCATAACCATAACCGTACCCGTTTCCATATCCACCAAACCCATAGCCAAAAAGATTTACACCTCTTGGCTTAATGCCATTGAACACAATGCACATATTGGGGAATTTCTTTTCTTTATTGAGGCTATCAACTAAGTTTAAAAAGTTGCCGGGAGTTTTAGCATGACGCACCACATACACAGCCGTATCTACATGCTGTGCCAGCAACTGTGCATCGGTTACCGGGCCAATAGGTGCCGTATCAATAATAACGTAATCAAATTTTTCTTTTAATTCCTTCATCATGGTAGAATATGCCGGCAACTGAATGAGTTCTGTTGGGTTGGGCGGAATGGGCCCGGCAGACACTACATAAAGACCTTCAAATTCTGTGGGTTTGCAGATTTCATCAATGCTAGCTTTGCCCACTAAATAACTACTGATACCCGGATGACGATTAACGCCCAATTGCTGGCTCAGCTTTGGTTTACGCAAATCCATTTCCATTAAGGCCACTCTTTTTCCGGTAAGCGTTATACTAATGGCCAGGTTGATTGCAATAAAACTTTTACCCTCGCCGGAAATACTGGATGTAACCAATAGTGTTTTATTGGTTTCGTTAAAACCCATAAATGCCAGGTTGGTTCGCAGGCTTCTAAACTGTTCTGCAATTACCGTTCGCTTTCCATCCCTAATGGCAATATTGTCTTTATTGGGCGATTGTACAATTTCTGCAATTACGGGCACATTGGTTTTACGTTCAATTTCGGCTCTAAACATTACTTTATTATTGAACTGCTCCTGAATTTGTACATACAATAAAAATGCTAATAACCCAATGATAAAACCCATGAGATAATAATTTTTTGGGATGGGGCTATTGGGGCCATAAGAGTAGGCGGCTTGCAACACTTTAAGATCGGGAGCTGTGGCGGAAGTAGCCAGTGCGGTTTCTTCTCTTCGCTTTAAGAGATAGGTATAAATATCGTTTTTGATAGCTTGCTGCCTGTTTATATCCAGTAAGCCTCTTTCTTTTTCGGGCATTTGCAGTAAGAAAGAATTGGCCTTTGTAATTTCTGCATTATTGCTGGCTCTTTCGGTAAAATAGTCGCTGCGAATATTGTTCATATTCTCTTGCAGGTCTTTTTTTATTTGGCTCACTCTTTCCTGCGCCAGCACCACCGATTCGCTTTGATTGCCAGCAACTGCTTTGGCTTTATCTAATTCAAACTCGGCTGTGTACAATTGGTTGAGCAGGTTGTTCAAAAATGGATCAGTTACGGTTTTAAGAGATGGCACCGTTCCCGGCTCAGAGCCTTTTCTGCCAACATAGCCTTGAATATCTCCTAAAATTTCGAGCTGTAAATCTATCATTGTATTTCTCCGGTCGAGCTCACGCACCTGGCCAAAATACATGGATGCCTGTCCGCTTAGGTCTGTAATTCCACGGGTAGATTTATAATCCATTATATTTTGCTCTACACTATCCAATTGGCCTTCAACTACCCTTAGCCTTTCATCAATAAACTGTAAAGTTTTTACTGAAGCAAGATTTTTTTCTTTTACATTTCTAAAATTGTAGATTTCAAATAAGCGGTTCAAAATATCTACCCCTCGCTTTGGAACAGCGGTTTGCATACTTACATCCAATACACTGGAAGTAGTGGTTGGCTGTACTGCCTTTATAGCCCCGGCAAATGCCGATGCTGCACCTGGCGCACCATTAAATACTGCAAAAAAATTCTTGCCCTTTACGGTTTTATTGTACTTCTCATTGGGCACAACTTTGTAAAGGGTGCCGCCAATATTAATTTTACCGTTAATAAGATTGGCTTTTTGCCCGGCAATAGTAATAGTATTGGCATTCCAATCAATTTCAAATTTGTGTTTACCACCGGGCAGCACACTGTCTTTATTTACAGCGTCAAAAACTATAGGTGAATTTTCGGCATACAATTCTTCGGTTTGAACATTTCCTTCATTGAATACGGTGGTATATAAATTCAAATCTTTTACCACTTCCTGCATAAGCTCGGGTGAGCGCATGAGGATGATTTCATTCTCCATATTACGCCTGTCGGGCAGGCGGGTAATGCCTTCGAGTACCTGCATTTCGTTGCTCGACTTGCGTGGGTCGCTAATCATCACTTTTGCAGCGGCTGCATACATTTTTACCTGGGAGCGAAGATAAACATGCGCAATAAATATGCTGAGTGCAATCAGCACTAAAAACACCGGCCAAAAAGGCATGTATCGCTGCACAATTTGTTGCAGAATATTTGCCTGCGGTTTTTCATCAAAAAATTGTTCTTCGTTCATTGAGAAAAAATTAACGGAAAATTCTGTCGGCAATAATAATTATAAGTGATAAACTGGACGCAGCAAGCGCCAGGGTTGTTTGTAGACGTTGCCTTTTTTCTGCATCCATTTTGGCTTTAACATCATTAGGTACTACCACTATATCGTTGGGCTTTACATAATACCAATCAGAGTGAAACACTTTATCATCTTCCAGGTCAAGTGATTTTACTTTTTTATCTTTTTCCTCTTCTCTTATAATCATTACCCGGTTTTTCATACCCGATTCTTTGATATCGCCGGCTTTTACCATTATTTCAAAAATATTCAATTGTTCTTCGGGCATATTTATCACCATTGGAGTGGATACGGCTCCAATAACTGTTACTTTATGATTGAGAAATTGAACATTGGCAATGGGTTCTTTCATGTAACCCAATAAATCTTTCTCTAATTTTTCTTCGAGTTCACGACGGGTAAGTCCCGCAACGGCAATTTTACCCAGCCGATGCAATTGTATATTTCCATCGGTATCTACCGCAAAACCTGCCATGCCGGGAGAACTAGACTTGGCAGCAGCTTTGTTAAACTGCTCATCTTCAACAGGGCTAAGGCTTGTAACTTCTATCCCCAACTGATCGCCGGGTACAATTTTGTTCTCAAAATTGTTGCCCACAAAATTGCGAATAGTAGTATCGTTTTGTAAAGTTTTTAAATAACTGTACTGTCGGGTGGTGGTACAAGAGGCAAAACATACAATGACTGCCGCCAGCATTCCCAGCAGAAAATTGTTATAACTGCCTGATTGGGAATAATTTATTTTAATCATAGAAACACTCAAATTGTTGGATAATAGGCCTTGCCCTAAGCCCGAAAATACGACCATTTTGCCAATTAGGCGCATAAATACACTGCCATTTTAAAACAGTGGAATATATAAACAAAAACAATAATTATCTCTGATTATTTTAGTCCTTTATGAACCATAAAAAAAATTTACCAGCTTCATTTTATTTACAACTAATCCCTAATACGTCACTACTTCTCCCCCATATTCAATTTGCAATTCTTTTTTATCGGCAACTTCTACTCTACCAATTATTTGGGCATCAATACCCAGGGCTTGGGCTGCTTCAATCATAATTTCTGCATCGGTTGAATGGCAATAGAGTTCGAGCCTGCATCCCATATTAAATACTTCGAACATTTCTTTTAAGGAAGCGCAACTATTGCGCTGCAATAAATCAAATACAGGCGGGGCTTTAAATAAATTGTCTTTAATAATTTTAAAATTACCGGGCAGGTATTTCATGCACTTGGTTTGTCCGCCGCCGCTGCAATGGATTAAACCATGAATTTTATCGAAATGATTTTGCAATAATTGTTTTAATAAAGGAGCATAAGTACGGGTAGGACTCAATATTAAATTTCCTACACTGGTAAAGGCCCCTTCGCCCAAAGGATAATCGTCGGTAAGTTTATCTTTACCGATATATACTACCGAATCGTCTAACGAATTGTCGTAACTCTCTTTAAAATTTTCGGCATAGTATTTACTCAATGCATCGTGCCTTGCACTGGTGAGGCCATTGCTTCCAATACCGCTATTGTATTCGTTTTCGTAATGAGCTTTACCATAAGATGCAAAGCCAACAATTACATCGCCTGCTGCAATTTTTTGATTGCTGATGATTTTATTTTTGGGCCATCTTACACTCATGGTACCATTAACGGCAACGGTACGAACCACATCGCCTACATCGGCTGTTTCGCCACCGAGGTAATGAATATTAACTCCGTAATTTTTTAATGTATCAAATAATTCCTGTGTTCCATTGATGATTTGCTCCAGCACTTCGCCGGGTATTAATTTTTTGTTTCGGTCAATGGTTGAATTAAAAATAATATTATCGTAAATGCCCACACAAAGCAAATCATCCAAATTCATAACCACGGCATCCTGTGCAATGCCTTTCCATACCGAAATATCGCCTGTTTCTTTCCAATATAAATAAGCCAAAATACTTTTGGTGCCGGCACCATCGGCATGCATCACATTTACAAAAGCATCATCGCCTCCGAGGTAGTCGGGATACACTTTACAGAAAGCATGGGGAAATAAGCCCTGGTCTAAATTTTTTACAGCCTGGTGTACTTCTTCTTTTTGTGCGGAAACTCCTCTTTGTGCGTATAGAGACATGATTATCGTAGTATTTTAAGATGCAAAGATAAGTTTCCACACTTTGTTTTGTGGTTCGATTTATTGAAAATTGTTTGCGTTGGATGTTGTTTCATTTTTTAGCAATCAAGTAATTAAAATTTAATTGAGAATGGAAAAAGAATAATTTTGAAACCACATATTGATTCAACGAAAAACGAAAATCGACAAACTAAAAAATGCAGGTTCACACAAATATTAACCAACTGCCTCCTTTTAAAAATGCCGTACTCACCATTGGTAGTTTTGATGGCGTTCATTCCGGTCATCGGGCCATTATAGACCAATTGGTTAAGGAAGCTACTGCAATTGGCGGCACGCCGGTGGTAATTACTTTTTACCCACATCCTAAAATGGTAATTGGCAACCAGGCAGAACCGGTAATGGTTTTAAATACGAGAGAAGAAAAATACAGGTTGCTAAACAAAGCAGGTATTGAGCACATAGTGGAAGTTCCCTTTACCAGGGATTTTGCTCAGCAAACTGCAGAAGAATATATCCGAAATTTTTTGGTAGAAAAGTTTCATCCGCATACCATCATCATAGGCTACGACCATAAATTTGGCAACAACCGGGAAGGCGATTACCGTTTGCTGGAAACCTATGCTTCTACCTATCGGTATAAAGTACACGAAATACCAGAACATGTGTTGCAGAATATTACCATTAGCAGCACCAAAATACGCAAGGCTTTGCTATCGGGAGATATTGACACGGCAAAACAATATTTAGGCTATGGATATTTTTTTTCGGGGCTGGTTGTAAAAGGCAACCAGTTGGGCAGAACCATTGGTTTTCCAACTGCCAATATTGTTTTTACAGAACCCGAAAAATTAGTACCGGCCAACGGTGTATATGCAGTAACAGTAAAACGAAACGGGCATTCGGGCACGCTAAAAGGAATGATGAATATTGGCACCCGGCCTACGGTGGGCGAAGGTTTGCAACGAACGATAGAAGTAAATATTTTGGACTTTAATGAAGACATTTATGGAGAAATGCTTACGGTTCATTTTGTAAAATGGCTACGGTCCGAGTTGAAGTTTAATGGCCTGGAAGAACTGAAAGCGGCTATTCAAAAAGACAAAGAAACCTGTGAGGAGTTGATACAAATGGGTGAAATGTAAAACGATTTTCAGTATTATACCTTATAAAAAAAGAGAACAAAGAGGATGTATCAAAAGTAAAATGTAAGCCTTGAGAATCGCTTAAACAAAAAAATTTCCCATCCCCTTACCGAATAAAAAGAGGCTGTCTCGGACTTTTGAGACAGCCTCTTTGTTCTCAGTACAATTTCATTAATATGATTTATTTAAATTAACCGGCAATTAAACATTAGCTAATTATCACATCATCACATTATCAAATTGGCTTTATAGCTAATTATCTAAAAGTATAATTAAACCCAATTCCGAAACGAGCTGGTTCAAAATCTGAATTATCACCCAAGTACAACAATGGTCTCCAGTCGAAAGACATAGAAATAGGAGCATCCGGAATTTTAAAATCTAATCCGGCCATAGGGCGAAGAAAGAAATCGGAACCATTTTTATACAAACCCAAAGATGGGCCGATACCCAAATACCATTGCAGATTTTTTGCCTCGCTAAAGCCACCATGATATTGGTAATATGCTGCCAGCATGGTATAGTTATCGCCAAACAATACCTGGCCATTTACAGCACTATTTTGACTAAAGAAATGTTTTATTTGCGGACCAACCAATGTGGATCCTTCTCCAAAATCAATTCCTAAACCAATACCAGTTTTATAAGACTGTGCAGAAGCAGCACTAATGCTCATTAAAAATGCTGTTGCCGCAATAAATAAGATTTTTTTCATGTTTTTTGATTTGATTAAAAAAAATTTGTTTTCGATGTTTGGTACACTATAATTCCTTTGTTTCGAAAAAATCATGCCAATAAAAACAATCAAAGGCATTAGTAGTTTTGAGGAAAATCCGGTTCACAACTCACAAAAAATGGATTTTCAAAAAACCGTACAACCATTTATTGCCTAAGCATACATTTCTTCTCTTAAAGCTTTTATTCTTTTATCATCCAGGTATTCGTCGTAGCTCATCAATTGATCTATCATTCCTTTTGGAGTAATTTCAATAATACGGTTGGCCACAGTTTGCATAAACTGGTGATCATGTGTGGTAAACAAAACCACACCGGGGAAACTAATCATTCCATCATTGAAAGAAATAATGCTTTCCAAATCGAGGTGGTTGGTGGGTTCATCCAATATTACCACATTGGGGTTTTGCAACATCATTTTACTTACCATGCAACGCACTTTTTCGCCACCACTCAATACATTGGTTTTCTTTAAAATTTCATCGCCGCTAAACAACATTTTGCCTAAGAAACCTCTCAAAAAATCTTCATCTACATCCGTTACATGAGGCGGCACAAACTGTCGCAACCAATCCATAAGGTTAAGGCTGTTGCCTTCAAAAAATTCGGTATTATCATTGGGAAGGTAAGCAGTGGTAATGGTAGTGCCCCATTCGTACTTTCCGGTATCGGCTTTTGCTGTTCCATTTATAATTTCAAAGAAAGTAGTTAAAGCCAAAGGCTCCCTGCTAAGGAATGCAATTTTTTGACCTTTTTGAATATCAAAATTCAATTTGCTGAACAATGTTTTGCCATCTACAGAAGCGGATAAATTTTCAACTTTCAAAATTTCGTTACCCACTTCACGTTGCTGTTGAAAAATAATGCCGGGGTATTTACGATTGCTGGGTTGAATATCTTCTATCACTAATTTTTCCAAAGCTTTTTTACGGCTGGTAGCCTGCTTGCTTTTAGAAGCATTGGCGCTAAAGCGGGCAATAAAGTCCAACAGGTCTTTACGCTTTTCTTCCATCTTTTTATTCTTATCGCTCTGTTGTCTTGCTGCCAACTGCGAACTTTCGTACCAGAAAGTATAGTTACCGGTAAACACTTTTATTTTACTTCTATCCACATCGGCTACATGCGTACATACGGCATCTAAAAAGTGACGGTCGTGGCTCACTACCAATACAATGTTTTCATAATCGGCCAAAAAGTTTTCGAGCCATGCAATGGTTTCCACATCCAGGTTGTTGGTAGGTTCATCCAACAATAAAATATCCGGATTGCCAAACAATGCCTGGGCCAATAAAACCCTCACTTTAAGATTGGCACTTATATCCTTCATAAGCATTTGATGCAAATCGTCTTTTACGCCCAGCTCACTTAAAAAAGTAGCGGCGTCGCTTTCGGCAGTATAACCACCCATTTCTCCAAACTGTTCTTCCAATTCACCGGCCTTAATTCCATCTGCTTCAGTAAAATCTTCTTTTGCATAAATGGCATCCCTTTCGTGCATTACTGCCCACATTTTTTTGTGCCCCATCAGCACGGTATTCAACACAGTATGCTCATCAAAAGCAAACTGGTTTTGATTAAGCACCGCCATGCGTTCGCCGGGTGTAATGCTCACACTGCCTTTGTTTGGCTCTATTTCGCCACTTACAATTTTTAAAAAAGTAGATTTGCCGGCTCCATTGGCACCAATAATGCCATAGCAATTCCCTTTGGTAAAATTGATATTTACTTCATCGAACAAAACCCTTTTGCCATAAGCCAGGGTTACATTATTAACACTTATCATAATTGTAAAATGGGCGCAAAGGTAATTAAAAACACTATAATTATTTGAAGAAAATGATTAATTACATAGTCAAAATTCAAAAAAAATCAATTCAATAATTGAAGGCCGTAATTCTTGTAATTTTCTCTCCTCACTTTTTACTTTTTAGTTTTTACTTTTTACTTTTTTTCTTTCCTTAGTTTTGCGCCATGTCAATAGTTGAAAAAATACAACAGGCTGCTGTAAATAGCCTTTCAAATTTATATAACCAGGAATTTAATGCAAGCGATTTCCAGGTGAACCAAACCAAAGAAGAGTTTGAAGGTGATTACACCATTGTGCTGTTTTCTCTTTTAAAAAAAACAGGTCAAAATCCGGCTGCCCTGGGTGAGCAATTAGGCAATACATTATTGAATAACTATGCCGATTTATTTAGCCAATACAATATCATCAAAGGTTTTTTAAACCTTACAATAAAAGATAATTTTTGGCTGCAAATTTTAAAAGAGCAATTTAACAATGCCCGCTATGGCAAAATGGAGCCCAACCAAAAAAAAGTAATGGTTGAATATGCTTCTCCTAATACAAATAAGCCATTGCACTTAGGTCATTTAAGAAATATTTTTTTAGGATGGAGTGTAGCAGAAATTTTAAAAGCAAATGGCAATACCGTTTACAAAAGTTGCATTGTTAACGACCGGGGTATTCATATTTGTAAGAGTATGATTGCCTGGCAAAAATTTGGGAACGGAGCTACACCTGAAAATACAAAAACCAAAGGCGATCACTTAGTAGGCGAATACTATGTAAAATTTAATGATGCTTATAAAGCAGAAATAAAAGAATTGATTGCTGCCGGAATGGATGAGAAAACAGCCGAAAAAGAATCGCCCATTATGAAAGCAGCACAGCAAATGCTGGTTGACTGGGAGGCCGGCAAGCCGGATGTAATGGAGCTTTGGGCCAAAATGAATGGATGGGTATATGCCGGTTTTGATGAAACCTACAACAATATTGGTGCAGACTTTGACAAAACCTATTACGAAAGCAACACTTATTTACTGGGAAAAAAAACCGTAGAAGAAGGATTGCAAAAAGGCGTTTTTGTACAAGATGCCGATAACAGTGTGTGGATTGATTTAACCACCGATGGATTAGACAGAAAGATTGTGCAAAGAAAAGACGGTACTTCGGTTTATATAACCCAGGACATAGGACTTGCTCAACAGAAATACGAAGAATATAAAATTGACCAAAGTATTTATGTAATTGGCGATGAGCAAAACTACCACATGAAAGTGCTGAAGTTGATTGCAGAAAAACTACACTTACCCAATGCAGAAAACATATATCATCTTAGCTATGGAATGGTAGAGTTACCCAGCGGAAAAATGAAAAGCCGTGAAGGCACCGTAGTGGATGCCGATGATATAGTAAAAGAGATGATTGATACTGCAAGACAACACACCGAAGAATTGGGTAAGGTAAAAGACTTTGAACCTTCCGAACTGGTGCAATTATATAAAACCATTGGCTTAGGTGCCATGAAGTTTTATTTGCTTAGAGTAGATCCTAAAAAGAAAATGATTTTTAATCCGCAGGAATCCATAGATTTTCATGGTTTCACCGGGCCATTTGTACAATATACTTATGCCAGAATAAAAAGTATTTTAAGAAAAGAACCGGTAAGCAACCAAGCTATTGAATTCAGCACCTTACTTCCTTTGGAAAAAGATTTGTTGGTAAGCATTGAACAATTCCAAAGCATTTTACAGCAAGCGGCTGCTGAGCTTAATCCTTCGGCGCTTGCCATATATGTGTTTAACCTTGCCAAAACATTCAACTCTTTTTACACCGCACATTCCATTGCCAATGCAGAATCGTCCGAGAAAAAACAATTGCGTTTACAATTGGCACAAATGGTAAGCAATGTTTTAAAAACAGGCATGGGCTTATTGGGAATACAGGTGCCGGAAAGAATGTAATAATGTTTGCTTGTATGCTGTGAATCCAAATACTGTTACCTAACTTTTGTATGTAGCAGGAATAACTTACATTAGTGTATCCTGTTATGAAAGGTACATTTTATTTAAGAGGGAGTTTCTTTGTTATCATCATACTATTACAGGCGCTTTCCCTGCAGGGGCAAAACTATTTCTATAAACTTACAGAAGATGATGGCCTGTCGGACAATAGAGTTACCTGTTTTTTAAAAGACCGTACCGGGTTTCTATGGATAGGCACAAAAAACGGGCTGAACAGGTACGATGGAAATGGGTTTAAAATTTTCAGGCCGTCAAAATCCAACTCCATCTCCAACGAAATGATAAACGACATTGTGCAGGACAGCACCGGTAAAATATGGGTAGCTACTGCCAATGGATTGAATTGTTATGATGATGCTTCCGGTAAATGGCAAAATATTTTACCCACCAATTCTTCCGTAAAAGACGATCTACCCTCTTATCTGCTTTGGAATCTTGAAACCGATGTTCACAATAAACTTTGGATAGTTTCCGATGTATGGGAGCTGTCGTACTTGAATACCGTTTCAAAAAAATATACTTATTTCAATTGGCCTGCTGTAAAAACTCAAAGCCCATTTAACAAAATACAAGGATATAAATCTATTCAAAAAATAATAAGAAAAAACGAGCAGGAATGCTGGCTAGGCACTACCATTGGATTGTTTTCAGTGAATACACTCACAGGAAAATTTAGTTTTTATGGTTCCGGTTATTCCACCAGTGTGGTTGATTTGAAATACGATCTACAAAAAAAACAAGTGTACCTGGTTACAGAGAATGGACAAATATTTTGTTATAGAGAACCTGAAAAAAAATACACAGAAATAAAACCTGTGCTCCAAACTATTCCTGCCAAACAATGGAAAAAAAACAATCACTACAAAAAAGATTTATACTTAGCACACCCACAAGGCATGTTGCAAATAAACACACACTCAAATGAAGCTATACTAATTACAAATCAACCTACCCTTTCCGCTTCATTATTGCCGGGTGCTGTAAATTCGGTTTATACCGATAAAGACAGTATCATGTGGATTGGCACCAACAATGGAATTAACTATCATTACCTGAAAAATACCGTTGCCGACTTTATCCCATTAACTATCTTATCGGGCAAAGAAAATACCGATGGGATGGGTGCCACCCTTTATGACACAACCGAAAAAAAATATTTTATTAGCTCCATTAGCACAAAAGAAGTTTTTGTGATAGATGAAATAACGGGCGCTATTAGCAGCATTAAACAAATTGGAGGAAAAGCATTAACAGCCTGTACCAACATTTGCAAAGACCTACAAGACAATATTTGGCTACTTACCGAAACCAATGTGTACCAATATATCCGTAGTAAAAAACAATTTGAATTATTGAAAACTCCCAACATTAATGAAGCTGTAATTTTTAACGATTTGTTGCAAGATAAAAAAGGAGACTATTGGATGGCCACCTGGAAAGATGGTTTGTATCGCTATAGCCCTAATCAAAAAAAATACTTTTTCTATAGTAGCAAAGACAGTTTTTCAGCAAGAAGTATAACAGCACTTATGAACGATCCAAAGGAAGAAGCCATTTGGATAGGCAGCTTTAACTATGGTATTTATCGATTTGATTTAAATAAAAACATTTTTATAAATTATACCGAAACGCCCGCCAATCCGGAATATTCACAACTTGTATTAATTAGAGATTTGAAAATGGGCGATGCCGGAAAATTTTGGGCAGCCACTTATGGCGCCGGCTTGTACATGTACCAGCCTGGCTTGAGCTATGAGAAAAATTTTAAACAATTATCAGCCAAAAATGGACTTCCACAAAATACTTTCTATGCAATTGCTTCCGATAACCAAAAAAGAATTTGGCTATTAGATGCAAAAGGTTTGTCGGTGGCAGATAAGGATGGCAACTTTTTATTTTCTGCACCCAGGCATCCGGCAATGAATTTTTCAAATTATGCAACTAATTTAATTTACCCTAAAAGAATATTTTTTAATTCAGGGCATAATGAACTGTTGGTTCCTGTTGCGGGCGGTTTGCTTTTATACAATACCGAAAAAAAAATACCAACTCCAAAATTCCCCATAGTAGTTACGGATATTATGGTAAACAACCAATCGGTGATTCACGACTCTGCTTATAATCGCAATGAAAAAATTTCATTATCACCCAAACAAAACAATCTTACTTTTCAATATTCGGCACTATTGTTTAGTAACAGAAATCATTTGCAATATGAATATAAACTAAGCAATAGCGATGCAGAATGGAAGCCGGCAGGAACCGGCAACAGCATACATTTCCCCAACCTTTCTCCTGGAGCATACAACTTTTTATTGAGGGCAAAAGATGGAGAAGGAAATTTTTCAAGCAACATTTTATCCATCCCATTTTATATAAGCCCACCGTTTTGGAAATCCACCTGGTTTATTGCATTGCTCGCAATGCTTGCTATAATGCTGCTTTTTTTATGGATTAAATCGCTTCGGAGAAAAATTAAAACTCAAAAAATGTTGCAATATTTTGCCACTTCCTTATATGGACAAAATACAGTAGAAGATATTTTTTGGGATATTGCTGCCAATTGTATTCGCCGGTTGCAATTTACCGACTGCGTAGTTTATTACTGCGACCATAGCAGAAAATTGCTTCTACAAAAAGCAGCCTATGGAAACAAAAACCCCCAAAAAAAACAAATACTCAATGCCATTGAAATTCCATTTGGCAAAGGAATTACCGGTGCAGTGGCACTTTCGGGCAAGGGCATAATTGTATCAGATACCTCAAAAGACTCCCGATACATAGTGGACGAAGAAAAAAGATATTCCGAAATAGCAGTTCCCATTATGATAGATGGAAAAGTTTTCGGCGTAATTGACGCTGAACATCCTTATAAAAACTTTTTCAACAAGCATCATCTTTGGGTATTAACCGAAATTGCCAGGTTGTGCGAAGCTAAAATTTCCCGAATGGTAGTGGAAGAAAATTTACGAACAAAAATTTCGAGAGACCTTCACGACGAAGTTGGATCTGCACTTTCCACCATCAATGTATTGAGTAAAGTGGCACTTTCAAAAACCGGTAACAATGCAGAGATTGAAAACTATCTGCAAAAAATTAATGAATCTACCTACAGCAGCATGGAAAACATGAGCGATATTGTATGGGCTATCAATCCACGAAACGATAAGTTAGATGCTCTATTGAGCCGGTTCAACGAGTTTGCCACCACATTGTGCGAGGCAAAGGAAATAGAACTTAGCTTTACATCCAGCGAAGAAGCCGAAAACATCAGCCTCGATTTAACCAAAAGAAAAAATATATACCTGATAGTAAAAGAAGCTTTGAACAATGCTGTAAAATACAGTACTTGTAAAAAGATATCCATTCAATTTGAGTTGACCGATAATATCATTTACCTATCAATTACAGATTATGGCAAGGGTTTCAACATCCATCAACAAAAAAACGGAAATGGACTNNACAAAAGTTATATTTCAAATGCCCATCCCCATAATTGGGGTACAAGCGGGTAAACAAAGTAATTAAATTAGCAAATGGCTATAAGTGTTTTTATTTTCGACGACAACAATTCTTTAAGGCATAGCCTGGTAGAATTGCTTTCGCTATCGGGAGAGTTTATAGTTACCGGCAATTTCTCCAACTGCCTGGAAGCCGAAAATGAAATTAAAAACAGTGCACCCGATGTAGTGTTGATGGACATAGATATGCCCGGCCGCAACGGAATAGAAGCGGTAAAACAAATAAGGCTTCTGAATAAAACAGTTCCCATTTTAATGCTCACTGTTTTCGACGACAATACGCATATACTCGACGCAATTTGTGCCGGAGCTTCAGGCTACCTTTTAAAGAAAAATGTATCGGAAAAACTGGTACCTGCTATTAAAGATGTGCTGAACGAAGGTGCCAGCCTAAGCCCTTCTGTTGCTAAGATGATTATAGCTTCCATGCAACAAAACACTTCTTCGCTCAACTATCATTTCACTAACCGTGAAAAAGAAATTCTTTCGCTCTTGTGCAAAGGAAATAGTTATAAGATGATAGCATCTGCACTAAATCTTTCTTTTGAAACCATTCGAACTTATATCAAAAGAATTTACGAAAAACTACAGGTTCATTCTGCCACCGAAGCTGTTAGCAAAGCCATCAACGAAAAACTTGTATAAGTTTCTGCAAACAGCTTCATACTGCATACAATAAAATGTAGAAAAACTTTTCACGCTTACATTTTTTGCATAATCTAATATGCAACCCATTTACTTATTCCCCTTTATTGGGGTTGCTGCTCAATGTATAAAATTGAAATTTTACAAAGCAACAATTAAGCATTTAATACAATTACTTCTTTGCTCACTATAATGAATGATAGCAATTGTAGGATAGCAAAATAAAAAAGTTTTTGAAATACTATGCTTGCTATAGACAAATAAAAACTTTCAACAGAAAACTAAACTATATGAAAAAGGCAACACAGTTTTTACTACTCCTCTTGCTAAACCCACTACTTACCCTGGCGCAAAACGTAGGTATTGGTACTACTACCCCAGCATTTAAGTTAGACGTACAAGGTCGAATGCGAATAAAGGCGGGCACTCCCGGTAATGTGCTCACTTCGGCAGGCGTGTGGATGGATGATTACAGAGATGGAAGCAATCGTTTTTTCTTTGGCATGAAAGACAGCATACGTGCAGGATTTTATGGTGGTGGAACCGGAGGTAAAGGCTGGGATTTTACTTTTAACACCCAAACCGGGAATGTAGGTATTGGATATTTGGATCCTACTTATTATAAGCTTAGCATTGATGGTGAAATAGGATTGTATAAAACCATATTGGGTGTAAGAGATCTATATGGCAGTTTTACTTCAAATGCCGGCGACTTAATTCTAAATGCCAAACTGGGTAATCTTCTTGTCGGTACCAACCCTCAAAACCTCATTATGCAATATGATGGCGGTGGATTTGGAAACATCAGTGGCAAAGTGGGTATTGGCCTTGCCGACCCCTTGGTAAAACTACATATTAATGGCAGCGGCGAAATATGCAGGTTAAGCAATGGATCCACAGCCATTCAAATGGGAAGCGATTATATGCAATATATGAATAGTAACGTAGGCAAATTTTTTATGCAACTTATTGGAAACAATTTCACCATATCGAACAGTAGTGGCAATAATACCGGAATATTAACCCTAAATGGCAACAGGGTAACTATAGGGCAAATAACAGCAGCAAATGGTTATAAATTAAGCGTAGGTGGCAAAGTAATTTGTGAAGAAGTAAGGGTTCAATTGCAGGGTGCATGGCCCGATTATGTTTTCAACAAAAATTACAAACTAAAAAGCTTAGATGAATTGAGAGACTACATTTCTCAAAACAATCATTTGCCCAACATACCTGCTGCTTCTGAAATGGAACAAAATGGTATTGCATTAGGCGATATGCAAAAAAAGATGATGGAAAAAATTGAAGAACTCACCCTTTATATTCTTCAATTGCAGCAAGAAATTAAACAAATTAAAAAAGAAATACCGCTCAAAAAATGAAACAGTTCCTTTTTTATAAAAACATAATTTGCATCATCCATGGTTTGTTTTTTTTACATACAGTTTCTGCACAGGAAATAATAAAATTAGATGATGCCAACATAACTAATATTGACAATGTAATGAACACTTACATCAACAACCAGGCTGTAACCGGAATGGGTGTAGCCATCGTTTACAATGGCAAAGTGGCATTTGCCAAGGCAAAGGGTTTAGCAAAAACCAATCCGTCGGCAGTATCGTTTACAACTAATACAAAATCTTTACTGGCATCCATATCAAAAACCATTACCGGTATTATTGCCATGAAAATGGTGAAGAATGGTCACCTTTCTTTAGATGCAAGCATAGATAATTATGTAAGCGGCTACAGTGGCACTGCCATTACTATACGGCATTTGCTCAACCATCAAAGTGGTATTGCCCATTATGGTAATTGCCCGGATGGATATGGAGGGGCGTTTAATTCAACTTCAAGCCTTTCTATTGTTCAGGGTTGTTTAATATGTGTAGCCCCGCCGGGAAGTAGAAAATTGTATAGCACATTTGGCAGTACGCTTTTAGGAGTTATTATTGATAAAGTAGGACAAGCCGTATATGGTAAGGGGTATGGCCAATTGTATGTAGATTGGATTGCAAACCCCGGCGGAATTGTTAACCTTATTCCGGCATTTGACAATAGCAACTCCAACTTAGCACAGGGCCATTTCAGCAATGGTAATGCTGAAACATCTGGCTGGGATGATATTGGCTGGAAATTGCCCGCAGGTGGTTTTATATCCAATGCAACAGATTTGGCAAAATATGCAGCCGGTATTATGAACTATACTTTTCTAGATTCGGTAACCAGTAACAGCATGTGGGTTAATCAACCCACATCGGGCAATTGGGTAGGCCTTTGCCAAACCGATAATTTTACCAATGCATCCATTGGTTTGTCGTTTTTTTTAAGTTCATCCGGAGACGATTTTAGAATTTTTCACACCGGATCTAACGCTCACGGATACACTTCATACATGTTTTTATATCCCCGCCAAAGAACAGGCATGGTTTTATTAATCAACAAAGATATTTCGGGTGCTATGCTCGAAAATATTAGGGCCGATTTAGAGAGCATTGTTTTATGCAGTGCATCAAGAAATTTTACATCGGAAATAAATTGGACCGGCAACTGGGTTTACGAATCCTCTTCAACCATTACGGCTCAAAACAGAATCACCTCTACAAATAGTTCTTTTGTTTTTGATGCAGCTTCGCATGTAACGCTTTCACCAGGCTTTCAATCGGTAGCAGGCACTTATTTCAGGGCTGTAATTGATGGCTGTATGGGAAACATAAAACCTACCAATGCACAATGAAAAAACTAATCGTTATACTTCAGTTCCTTATTATTTGGGTTTGTGCAAATGCACAAGAGCAACCCTGCAAAACACAAAACGTAAACGAAGAAATTCTGCGGCAGGCCGAACTACTTCAACACAATGCAAGGCCACAATCGGTTGACCGGCTGATAAGAGTTTATTTTAGAATATTTAGAAACGATAATGGCTTCAACGCTGCAGCCGACTTGCAACAGATTGAATTGGAGTTTCAACAATTGCAGGCATCCTTTGCTGCAAACAATATTTGCTTTGCTAATATGGGTGTAGATTTTATCAACAATAGTAATTTAAATTTAAATATTGATGTAGATAATTCGGCCACTTATCTTCCTCTTTTTGACTTTGTAATTCCCAACTGCATCACTATTTTTTACCATGCAGATTTAATAGGAGCTGGTGGAAAAGCTTACAATATTCCAAACACATTTTTTTCAGTTCAAAAAGATAATATTGGGTACAATACCATCTCTCATGAAATGGGTCATTGTTTGGGATTGTTGCACACTTTTGAATCGGTTTATGGAATTGAAAAAATTAATGGTAGTGAATGTACACAATTAGGCGACAGGGTTTGTGATACACCTGCCGACCCTTGGGTTTGGAATGGAATATTACCCTGTTTCAGTAACAATAGCTGTTTATATACCGGTACATGTATGGATCCCAATGGAAGTATTGCTTACACAGCTCCTTATTCAAATATCATGAGTTACTGGGTAGTGGCTGGTTGTAATGCCAGTTTTTTTTCATCCGGTCAATTTGCAAGAGTAAACGCTTATCTAACAGCTGACGCAGGTTTACAATCTACCCAGTCTCCATCAAATCTTTCTTTCGGACCTGCTACTGCCGTTTCGGGCATACTTTTAAAATCGGCTATTCATCATCTTTATACCAGCGGTACCGTAAACTTAAACAATAGCATCAATGCTTCTTTTATGGGAGAGTATGTAACACTACAACCTGGTTTTACAGGTGCTCCTGCTTCAGGTAAAATTATCATTAAACCTGCCGCTTGTAATTATTAACATAGAAAAAAACGCAGCATGAAATGAGCCATAAAATTTTAGAAGTAAATTTTAATAACCGCCGACCTGCCTGCCGGCAGGCAGGTGAAAATTTTATGTCGAATTCCAACTGACCAAAAAAAAATAAAAAATGAACACATGAAATGCCATAATTAAAAAATACCAACTATGGATGAATTTTAGGGCATTCCATGTGGCAAATAAAAAAAATAAAAAAAACACATGAAAAAACTGTTTTCAATCATTCAAATCCTACTATTTTATTTTGTAGCAAATGCACAAAATACAAGCGTTGGCATAGGCACTAATTCTCCCAATAGCAGTTCGGCATTGGATGTACAAAGTACCAATAAAGGAATGTTGATACCCAGAATGACTAGTGCACAACGTAATGCAATTTCATCTGCCGCCACCGGGCTATTAGTGTTTGATAATAGCACCGGATCGTTTTGGTTTAAGAGTAACAGCAACTGGGTTGAACTGGTAGATACTGCAAACAATGTTTGGAAAAAATCGGGGAGCAATGCCTATGTAGGTGTAAGCGGCAATATTGGTATTGGAACCGGCAGCCCTGCATACGATTTACATATTTCGAGGGCATCGCCATCCATTGGCTTTTACGATGCAGGTAATGGCATAAGTTCGGGAATAATAAATGGATCGGCTTCCGATATGTATTTGAATGCATATAGAACCGGCCTTGTTGACCCTAACCCAAAAGGCAATGTTTTATTGCAGGTAAACCGTGGTTTGCCACAGCCTTTATATGCAGGCAATGTAGGTATAGGAACTGCTACTCCCGATATAAAACTACAGGTTGAAAATGGAAGCAATATTTCGGCAAACGCAGGTGGGTTTTTACAAATTGGAAACAGCACCTCTGCAAATATTGCTGCCGACGAAAATCAAATTCAGGCAAGAAATAATGGTGTGGGCAGTACCCTGTACCTGCAAACAGTTGGCGGAAACCTGCAAGTGGGTGGCAGCAATGCTTTGATTGTAAACAATGGCTACCAGGTATATAGAAACAGGCCATTAAGTTCTTATGCCGACCTCTTACCCATAGCTTATGGAAAAATTAACAGCGGAGGCACTGCTTTATCCGGCACGGGAAATTTATCGGTATCGTTTCAGGACAATGGCGTTTATAGAATATTATTGTTGGGAGAAAATAATCTTTACAGCAATAGAAATCAATATACAATTTTGGTTACACCAAATGGTATCTCTCCCGGTTATGTAACTGCTGAAATAAGAAACGATAATGCTATTTGGGTTACCATTGCCAACCCCAATTTAAACTGGACTAATGTAAATCTTGCCACACAATGCGGATGCCCCAATAATTTACTCGCCAGTTATTTAACATCGAATGTAACCGATGCCGGATATAATACAGAGTTTAGCATTTTAATTTATAAACAATAAATAGGTTAAGATTTATACTACAGGTTTTTTTTAAAAGTACTGACTCCAAATAAAATTGCCGGCCTTTTGGCCGGCAATTTTATTTTTTTTATTTAATTATTATTGTCCAACTAAAAAACTTCAAATTGGGCTAAAGCACATAATCGGTGCTGGTTTCAATAGCCCTGGGCTATTGATTCAAATCCTCTCCCAGTGGGCTTTAGCCCAACTTAGCCAGACAATAGTTTATTTAATCTAAAATTCTACCACTTACAAAGCACTCATTGCTTCTTCATTTTCGTGGCCTTTTAAAATATCGGCAATGGCATGGTCGTATTTTGTTTTCCATTCTTCCACATTGCCCCAGGCTTCGTCTTCCACTGTAATTTTTGAAGCTGTTACTTTTCCAATAGCAGCAAAGTTTACAGATTCATCGGTTAATATTTTTTCAAATGCTGCTTTATCTTTTTCCAGTACACTTACTACTACCCTGCTTTGCGCTTCGCCGTACCAGTAAGCATCTTTACGAATAGTAGCATCGCTGGCTTTCACGTCGAAACCTTTTGCAGCGGAAAATGCACTTTCCATTAATGTAATTAGCAAGCCGCCTTCGCTTACATCATGTGCCGATTGAATGGCTTTTGACTTTATTAATTTGCTGATGCTTTGTTGAAGGGTAAATTCTTCTTCCAAATCAAAATGAGGGCAAGGGCTATGTTCTACTCCATGAATTTTGTGTAGATATTCCGAAGAGTTAATATCGTTTTTGCTTTTGCCCACTACATAAATAATATCACCTTCGTTTTTAAAATTCAGCGTCATTTTATTATTTACACTTTCCAACACACCCACCATGCCAATGGTTGGCGTAGGATACACCGGCCCATCCGGCGATTGGTTGTAAAAACTTACGTTGCCACCTGTAACCGGCGTATCAAATTTTCGGCAGGCATCGCCCATTCCTTTTATAGCATTGCTAAATTGATAATACACTTCGGGGTCGTAAGGATTTCCAAAATTGAGGCAGTTGGTTACACCCAAAGGTTCGCCGCCACTGCAAACAATATTTCTTGCCGCTTCAGCCACGGCTATCATGGCACCTTTATAAGGATCGGCAAATACATATCGGCTGTTGCAATCGGTAGTAAGTGCAAGTCCTTTGTTGGTAGGCTTGGCAATTACAATGGCGGCATCACTTGGTGCATTGGTACTGCTGCTGCCGGTACCTACCATACTATCGTACTGCTCGTAAATCCATTTTTTGCTGGCTATATTGGTATTGCTGATTAATTTTTCAGCAATTGATTTTACATCCGTAATATCTTTAATACTATCTGCATTAAATGCTTCTACTTTATCAAGATAAGCCGGACGTTTTACTTCTCGGTTGTACTGAGGTGCTCCCCCTCCTAATACCAATTCTTCGGCCGGTAACACTGCTTCCAACTCTCCATGCATATAAAAATTCAACAGGCCATCATTGGTTACTTCACCAATATGACTGCAGGGCAAATCCCATTTTTCAAAAACATCTATTACTTTTTGCTCCTGTCCTTTGTGCACCACCATCAACATACGCTCCTGGCTTTCGCTCAGTAAAAGNNCCGGTTTTTATAACTTCCAGGCAAGCTTCTAATAATTTTTTCTCCTGGAAAGGATCGCCTACCTGAACGGCGGGCAAATCTTCGGCACTGTCTTCGGTAATTTCGGCGCTGGCAAAACTTGCACCACCAATTCCATCTTTACCGGTTGCACTTCCTACAAAAAATACAGGGTTTCCGGCAACTGTACCGGCTGTAGCCGAAACGGTTTCACCATTTTTAACAATGCCCACACTCATGGCATTCACTAACGGATTAGTATGATAGCATTCTTCAAAATAAATTTCACCACCTACGGTTGGTACACCAAAGCAATTACCATAGTGGCCAATACCATGCACCACTCCGGAAAGTAAGTGTTGCGTTTTGGCTTCCTGTAAATTGCCAAAGCGAAGAGAGTTTAAGGAAGCAATAGGCCTTGCACCCATTGTAAAAATATCTCTATTGATACCACCAACCCCGGTAGCTGCGCCCTGGAAAGGTTCAATTGCCGAAGGGTGATTGTGCGATTCTATTTTAAATACTACACCATAGCCATCGCCAATATCCATCAAACCGGCATTTTCTTCACCGGCGGCTACCAGCATTTTTTTTCCATCTCTTGGCAATGTTTTCAACAACTTAATGGAATTTTTATAACTGCAATGCTCACTCCACATCCCACTAAATGCACATAGTTCTGTAAAGTTTGGGGTACGACCCAGCTTTTGTTTTATTAATTCAAATTCTTCTTTGGTAATTCTTAACTGTGCGGCGGTAGATGCTGTAATTTCCATGAAATATATTGTGGAGTAGTTTTAGAAAACGCAAATGTACAACCTCCTTTTCTTTATACCCGCTCTAAAAACTAATAAATTATTTAAATCATTAGTGATAAGTAAACTATAATTTGACAGCTATTGAAACAGCTATGAGCTGTGAACTTTCTTATAGCAGCATCCTACTCTCGCATTAATTGCTCCGACCTTAATGTTGGGAAATAAATACAAAAATTTGTATGGCAGAGTTTTTGTCCAAACTCGGAGCAGTAATTTCCCCGACCCTAAGGTCGGAGAAATTATTATTAACCCCATTCTCCAATAAACAATAAAGCATGTTACAGTTTTGATTGCCAGGTTATTTTATTTCCAAAACCAAAATATTAGAGGCTAAGCTATCATATTGTACAATAAAATATGTGTACTATTTTTCCAATTTCTACTAATAAACATCAAAATGTTGGAAAATTTTTTATCAATTATTCAATTTTAATTCCTTTTTTTGTGCATTAAACAAAGTTTTTTTATGAATTCATTACGCTTTAATGCGATTGGAAACCTTACCAACAGCTCTGTAAATGTGGCTGCTACGGCCAAAATAACCGGTGTATTTAACGAAAATGTATTTACACTTGCTACTGCAAGGCAATACCTAAGTGATGAGGCTTATAAAAGTTTAATAGCCTCTGTTAAGTCGGGTAAAAAAATTGATCGCTCCATGGGCAATCAAATTGCCAATGGATTAAGAGCCTGGGCCGAAAGTAAAGGCGTTACCCATTTTACACATTGGTTTCAACCATTAACCGGTTTATCGGCTGAAAAGCATGATTCATTTTTTACTTTAAAAGGCGATGGCACACCTATTGAAGAATTTGAAGGCGGTGCATTAATTCAACAGGAGCCCGATGCTTCCTCATTTCCCAATGGAGGCTTGCGTGCAACTTTTGAAGCAAGAGGATATACTGCCTGGGATCCATCATCACCTGCTTTTATTATGGAAATTGGCGAAGGCAAAACCTTATGTATTCCTACCATTTTCATTTCCTATACAGGTGAATCGCTTGATACAAAAACACCTTTGATAAAAGCATTGGTTGCATTAGACAAAGCTGCTGTGGATGTGTGCCAGTATTTTGATAAAAATATTACTAAAGTAACGGCAACCTTAGGTTGGGAGCAGGAATACTTTGTGGTTGATGCAGGGCTTGCCAATGCCCGCCCGGATTTGACCTTAACCGGTCGCACCGTTTTTGGACATGCACCGGCCAAAGGCCAGCAATTAGAAGACCATTATTTTGGAGCCATTCCGGAGAGAGTGTATGCATTTATGCGTGACTTTGAACAGGAAAGTTATAAACTCGGTATTCCATTACGTACCCGACACAATGAAGTAGCACCTGCTCAATTTGAGTGTGCTCCTATTTTTGAAGAAGCCAACCTTGCGGTAGATCACAATACATTATTAATGGACATAATGACCAGGGTTGCTAAGCGTCATAACCTGATAGTATTACTTCACGAAAAACCTTTTGCAGGCATTAACGGTAGTGGCAAGCACAACAACTGGAGCATGGGCACCGATACCGGTGTAAATCTGTTGGCTCCAGGCAAAACACCCAAAACCAATTTAATGTTTCTTACCTTTTTTGTAAACGCCATTAAAGCGGTTCACGATTATGCCGATTTGTTGAGAGCCTGTATAGCCAGCGCAGGAAACGATCATCGCCTGGGTGCCAACGAAGCACCGCCAGCGATAATCTCCATTTTCATTGGTGAATATTTAACCAAAGTATTGGAAGAGGTTGAAAAAAGAGTAGGCGATAAATTCGACGAACAGGATGAAGCTATTTTGAAACTCGATATTCATAAAAGCATCCCCGAACTAATGCTCGACAATACCGACCGTAACCGCACTTCTCCATTTGCATTTACCGGAAATAAATTTGAATTTAGGGCTGTAGGTTCGGCGGCAAACTGTGCCGGCCCTATGATGGTTCTAAATACTATTATGGCACAAACTTTAACCGAGTTTAAGAGCGAAGTAGATGCATTGATTGATAAAGGAGAAAAGAAGGAAGTAGCCATTATGGAAGTAATTAAAAAATACAGTGTAGCCAGTAAGGCTTCTTTATTTGAAGGTGATGGCTACAGCGAGGCATGGGAAAAAGAAGCTGCAAAAAGAGGACTTGCCAATGTAAAAACCACCCCCGAAGCATTGGATGCTTTTGTAACTGAAAAATCGAAAGCATTATTTGAAGCCAACCATATTTTTACTCATCCCGAACTGGAAGCAAGGCACGAAATAATGCTGGAAGATTACATTAAAAAAGTACAAATTGAAGCAAGAGTAATGGGCGACCTTGCCAGTACATTGGTTTTACCTGCGGCTATTAAATATCAAAACACCCTTATAAAAAATATAGTGGGTTTAAAAGATGCCGGGCTTCCAGAGAAAGCTTTTGCCAATCAAAAACAAATATTAGAAAAACTAAGTGAGCACATTAATATCATCAGCGATAATGTGGAAGAAATGATTGAAGCAAGAAAAGCAGCCAATAACCTTTCCGATGCACGCAAAAAAGCAATTGCTTATTGCGATGAGGTAAAAGGCAAATATTTTGATGCCATTCGTTACCATGTAGATAAGCTTGAATTGATGGTGGAAGATTCACAATGGCCACTGCCTAAGTACAGGGAATTATTGTTTCTAAGATAACGAATTATAAAACATATTACAAAGCCTTCGAAAGAGGGCGTTTTTTTTTGCAGTTACCCAACAAAAAAAATCGGCCGGAAATACCGGCCGATTTTTAAAACCTTAAAGGATATTTTGATTAATACGGGTCTTTTAAATGGATAGAATATTGAATTTTAAATTAGCTAAAAAGCCCGCCTTTTTTTAAAGGCCTGGAGGCTTCACCTACTTTGAAACCATTGTTAAATACTTCAATTCTGTAATTACCTACGGCAAAGTTGCTGTTTTGCTTCCAGTCGAAACTTACGGTTTGTCTTTTATTTTGAGTGTAGTTCACATCTAATTTTTGAGTGTAAAACTTTTGTTGGCCATCCCTGGTATTAAAGGTACCTGAGCCCAAAGCTTCTACAGCAACGGGCGAACCATCAGGAGCAGTAATGCAAACATAAATTTCTTTGCTGCCCGATTTGCTAATCATATTTTCATCCAGGTCGAAAGTGATTCTCAATTTATCAACTCTCTTAGCAGTGCTGGTAGTTTTTTCTTTGCCCTTATTTTTTTCGTTGATACCGGTAATATTAAAATTAGAAGCTCTCAATGTAGAGCCTACATCCAATAAATCTTCTTTCTCTTTAATTACTACGGTTGCAGAATCGTATTCTTTTCTGGCAATATCTCTTTGCCTTGTAACTGCTGCTTTTTCGGCAGTCAACTGAATTTTTTCGCCTTGTAATACTTCTATTTGGTTTTTGTATCCTTCCAGGTCAACATTCATTGAAGCTATCAATGTTTTGGCTTCTCTCAACTCCGATTCAGTTGCATTGGTTTTGCTCAACAGACTTTGAATACGTACACGCTTTTCTTCAATTTCCCTGTCTTTTGCAGTAATGGTGCTATCTAATTTTGTGTTAGATGATTTAAGCATGTCGTATCGCATGGCTGCATCTTCCAACTCCTTCTGTAATTCATCTCTTTCCGATGATGTAGATGCAATCAGGTTTTCCTGCTGTGAATCTTTTTCTTTTACGTTGTTTTTGTCGTAAATAATATAACCCCAGGTTCCTAAAAGGGCTGCCACTAATGCGCCGGTAAGTATATTGCGCATATTGTTATTAGAAGGTTTGGGAGCATTTACCTCCGACTGAGTTTTTTCCGTTTGCGGAAAGTTTTCGAATGCCATAATCGTTCGATTTTATTTTTATTTGTGTATTTCTGTTAAACAGCAGTAAAACAAATATTTTTGCTGCTGTGCATTTGTGCAATCCTATTTTCCAAAATTGTGCCAAAGTAAGTTATTAATTTTAACTATATCGTAAAAAATTGTGTACTAACAGGTTAGAAATATGAATACCGAAACTATTTTAAAAAGCTGGAAACAAAAGAAGTTTAAACCTGTTTACTGGTTTCAAGGTGAGGAGGATTATTATATAGACCAATTGATACAATTTGCAGAGCATGAAATTTTGCCAAAATCGGAGGCCGATTTTAACCTTACCGTTTTTTATGGCAGAGATGTGGATTGGGCAGCGGTATTGAATGCCTGCAGGCGATACCCCATGTTTGCAGAAAAACAGGTGGTTATTTTAAAAGAAGCCCAGCATTTAAAAGAAGTAGAAAAGCTGGAAGCGTATATTAACGCTCCGCTCGAAACTACCATTTTTATAGTGGCCTACAAAGGCAAAATGCTCGATAAACGTACCAAACTATTTAAACTATTGCAATCACATGCCGAAGTTTTTAATTCCGAAAAAATTAAAGACTACAAAATGCATGAGTGGATTGCAGATTTAGTAAAAAGCAAAGGCTTTAGCAGCAATTCAAAATGCATTGCCATGCTGGAAGAACATATAGGCAACGACCTGAGCAGAATTGCCAATGAAATAGACAAGCTTTCGCTTAACCTCACAGGAAAAAAAGTTATTGAAGAAGATGATATTGAAAAATTTATTGGCATAAGCAAGGAATACAATGTTTTTGAATTGCAGGAAGCCATTAGCAGAAAAGACTTAGTGAAAGCCATAAAAATTATAAATTATTTTGAGAGCAACCCCAAAGCTGTACCTATTCAACAGGCATTGCCGGCTCTTTATACTTTTATCAGCAAGACTTACACTGCTTTTGGCATGAGCGACCAAAGCGACTTTGCATTAAAACCTTTGTTCTACAATAATGTAAATGCATTTCAACAAGGAAAACTAATGATGAAGAATTATGGATACAGTGGAGTGGAAAAATTATTACTGCTGTTGCATCAATACAATTTAAAAGGCATTGGCATTGGCGACTCCGGAACTACTGGCCCTACCCTTATGAAAGAGATGGTTACAAAGATGATGATATAGATAGGTTGTGAAAACTTTTTTTAGTTGAGTTGATGGCTCGTGAATTCTGAGCTGCAAGCTTTAAAAAACCTACAAACAACTATCGGCCTCTGTTGAGGGATAGTTTTGTTGTTTTAATATTTTATTTGATGCCGAACTGCATCAAAAATATTTGGCTTTGTATTGCTATTGGGCAGATTCCTCGTTCCTCGGAATGACTGCAGCAACTGCTTGTGAAAATTTGAACTGTTTTATTGAGTATAGATTTGCCTTGCTTATTTTGCTTTGATGCATATCTGAAATAGATAATGAGTTTAAAAAAAGCCAAGCAAATAATAAATGCAGAAAACTGCTTTGATGCTGAAAAATTGCTGTCATCCCGACGCAAGGAGGGAACTGTTCAATTTTCAAAAACCTCTTTCAAAACAAATCGGCGAACCAATATTGGTTCGCCGATTTTAATATAGTGTTCCTTAGGGAATTAATCTTTCTTTGCCAATCTTCCTTCATCAATCATGCGAGACAATACTTTTACAGATTCATCAATAAAAATATCGTCTTTCCTTGCTTTTAACCATTGAGTGTTTCTATCGGTTTTTTCTTTGGTTGATGCTATTATAGCAGAATCGGCAGTTAAGCTTTTAATGTCCATTGATTGGGAAAGCTTATAGGCTTCATCAATTTGCTTAATTATATCTTTCAATTGCTTTTGATCTTTTCTAAACTGATTAATGTTTAAAGAATAAGCCCGGTCGTAGTTGGTTTGCAACCATTGTACATTTTCTTTTATTTTTGAAAAAGCCGGGTTATTGCTTACATTGGCAATAGAATTGCTCACAATATCTTTTCCGCTGTAGGTACTTGTCCATTGCTTGTAACCGGCATTCTTAATTTCGTCCCAAACCAATGCCTCCGGCGTATCTTTTTCTCTAAATTTTAAATACTCCAATCTATCCGGCAAAACAATATCCGGCTCCACTCCTTTTAATTGAGTAGCTCCACCATTGATGCGATAAAATTTTTGCAAAGTAAGTTTTACAGTCCCCAGGTCTTCTTCCTGTTTACCGCCGCCAAATAAATTACTTTCGCTTTGAGGATTCAATGGAATATTTCTTTGAACAGTTCCTTTTCCATAAGTGGATGTACTACCCAAAATTATTCCTCTTTGATAATCCTGGATGGCTGCTGCAAAAATTTCGGAAGCTGAAGCACTTGTTTCATCCACCAATACCGTAAGCGGACCATCGTATTTTACATTGCCCCTGTCCGGGTCGTCGAGCACACGAGCTTTATCTCCACGGCCTTTCACCTGAACCACCGGGCCATTTTCAATAAACAAGCCTACCATTTGAACCACATCGTACAAAGAGCCGCCACCATTGCCACGCAAATCCAATACAATGCCTTCTACATTTTCGGCTTTTAATTTATCCAATTCTTTTGATACATCATCGGCACAGCGTGCACCTTTAGGGTCATCAAAATTGGCATAAAACTCAGGTAAATAAATATAGCCCAGTTTTTTTCCATTGCTATTGATTACCGCCGATTTTGCAAACGTATCATCCAATTTAATATCGTCTCTTAAAAGCGTTATTACTTTGGTAGTACCATCTACTTTTTTTACGGTTAGTTTAACCTCGGAGCCTTTATTAGCTCCTCTTATTAATTTTACGGCATCGGTTACAGCATAACCGGTAATATCCACAGGCGTAGCATTGCCTTCGGCTACTTTAATAATTTCATCATTTTCTTTCAACTCACCCCCTTTCCATGCCGGGCCACCTGTAACCAGACTTGAAATTTTTATTTTACCATCTTCTTCTTTTAACTGTGCACCTATGCCAAAGAAACTACCACGCATTCCTTCGTTAAAAGTACGAAGGTCAATGGGTGGAAAATAAGTAGTGTGCGGATCCATGGTAGTGGTAATGGCATTTACAAATGTGCTGAAGTTTTCATCATTGGTTTCCCGGTTTTTGCGGGTATTCATATAACGCTCCATTTGCCTGCCTACCTGCTCACGAGCTTCTCTTTCTAGAGTGCTATCGGCCTTTACAACAAAATCTTTTTTGCCTTTGTTTTTTTCACGGTCATCCTGCGCCGAAACATATTTTTCCAGCACTAAGTATTTCAAAGTTCGGCGAACCAAATCGTCTCTTTCCTTTTCGGTTTTTGAAAAGCTGCGTTTATCATTGTCCATCGGCACCATTTCGTTTATTGAAAAATCAAACGGCTTTGCCAATATTTTTTTATATAAGGCGGGCATTTCTGCCTGTCTTTTTAAATACAGTTCATTTACTGCAAAAAAAGATTCAATGGGTGCACCATGAATTTCATCATCAATAACGGTTTCAAATTTTTTGAATTTGTCAATATCCGATTGAAGCAAGATGGTTTTATCGCCATCCAAATCTTCCAAAAACTTTTTGAATACATCCTTACTAAAGGCATCATCAATTTTTTTGGGACTGTAATGTCCTTCTTCCAAAAGAATACCCACATTCCGTAGAATTTTTGCATACCTGCTTTTAGGGTTATCGTCTCCTTCATTTTTTCCCTGCGTGGTAAACGCAATAAAAAAACTGGCAATGGTTAGCACCAGTACTACCGGTAAAAATTTTTTGCTCATAATAAAATCTGCAATTTTTTGCATGTTGTAAAAATAACGGAAAAATGGGCTGTTTCCTGTTAAAAAGAACGAAAGGTTTCGTGTAATATTTTGTTAAACAGTTTTTCGGGAAAAATTTATGGACGAACGGTAGAGGGGAGTTGTGAGTTATGAGTTAGGAGTTAAGAGTTCCGGCAATTGTTCATAGTCAAAGCGGGTTTCGGGATTTTCAATTTGCAAAAAATCTTTTGCAACCGTATATGCCTGTATTTCATTGGCAGGAAATTGAAAACTACTCAATTCCTTTATTCTTTCTTCCGATAAATTTTTATTGGTCCATTCTTCTGCTAATGCTTGAGGTAAAATAACCGGCATCCGTTGTTTTGAATTGTGCACCTGCTGCATTAAACTATTGGCCTTTGTGGTAACAATGGCAAAACTGTCAATAGTTTCTCCGGTTGATTGGTCGGTCCAGGTGTTGAAAATGCCGGCCATAAAAAAATAAGGTTTATCTTTTACTGAAATGAAATAAGGAAATTTTTGCGGGTGTTTTAATTCTTTTCCTTTTTTGCCCATCACTTTAATATGCCGGTATTCATAAAAACCCGATGATAAAATAATACAGCGGTTATTTTTTGCTGCAGTGCGAAACATTTTGCCATCATCGAGCAAGGATTCACCTACGGCATTTAAAGTGGTATAGGGTGCATGAAATTTTCCTGCGGCATCTTTGTACCCAAACCTAAAACGCTTTACTGCTTCCATATCTTTTAAATAGCCCGGAATAAAACCCCATTCCATTGCCAGCAAATTGAAATCATTAACATCATCCATTGGTTTTATTACCGGCCACAGCACATATTCAAAACCATTTTTTACAGGCTGATTTAAAATGCGGGCATTTATTTCTTTCAACTCTAATAGTTTCTCTTTATACCTGATATAAGTTTCCATAGAAACCCTTACTCCATTGACATAACACAAATTGGTAAATTTTAGTTTTTAAAAGTAGGAATAATTTTGAGATGGGAATAGGTTTGATGAATGAATGATTTATTGGCATATAGGTGCAAGCTTTGAGCAGATAATTGTAAGGATTATTTCAAAAGCCCATGGGCTGAAAAGCATTGTTACACGGCTTTAATGGTACAGATAATCCTTGCTCAAACCAAATAAGTTGCGCTAATTTTCACACAAATAAAAAACCTCAAAAAAAATAGGTAACCAATTCATGAATGAAGCAATGAAGTATTGCGGCCATTCTGTTGAGTAAGTGAAAGTCATTGACTAATTTAGGAATAAATTAGTTAGTTTACAATGGTTGCGATACTGGTGAAAACACCAGCATCGGCGTTTAAAATGAAGATCAAATTTTGGAGGCGATTGTAGCATTTTATACTGAGCACCAAAATAAAATGGTTGCTGAAAATAAAAAGCTGGATGCTGTTTAAAACCACATGTGGTTAAAAGCATTGTTACACGGCTCTACTTGTAAAAGGAAGTATTTGTTTTATACCAGCTAATTACTCTGAATTTAATCCTGTAATCACAATTATATCAGATATCACTGCTGAATTATAATGTGAAGCAATTAAAGACGACCAAGCACCTCTATATTGCGTAAATAGAGATGCTGATGTTGTTCTATTCAAAATAGGTTCCCATACAATTTCCAACTTAGGAAATGTTTTATTTAACTCACTTATATTCTGTGGAAAATAAAACAATAATTGGGTGGATGGTTCAGCGTTTTTATTATGCGGAAGACCCCTTGAAGGTTCAAAGTACTTTATTCCAATAGGCATTTTTGCTAAAAAAACCGAAAAAGGTTGACCTATATAATTTGCTTTATTTGTTACAATATTTTTAAAACAGATAGAGTATCGTTCTGAGCTTTTACTTCATTTAAAATTGAAACTATAATAAGGTATAGTAATAGCAGATATTTTTTCATCTTTATCAATTTTAAAATTATGAAATAAAAGCATTTACGTTAGTAAATTTTACATCTTTTGAATTATACCCTATTTTGATGTCAATATATCAATCAATACAGGATATTGGTCAGTAAGGCAGGTAAAGTTGCAGAACAAATACAAAAAGTTATATCCTATATTTAATTTCCACAACAGACTTGCTTCAAAGGCCAAGGGTCTGAAAAAAATAACGAATAAATTGTAACCTGCCATGTTTGTTCCTGCTTTACTAAATTTATAGGCCATGCTATACTTGGTGGTTGATGAGAAGGATTAGCTGGTGTAAAATAATTTTTTGTTCCGGGTGTGATATACACCATCGGCTTCATTGTACCATAATCAACAACCACAGTAGCTCCAACAAAGGCAGAACTACCAGCTCTTGTATAAATAGAATCATATGATTGTGGTAATGCTTGAAGCAATGAATCTATTGGTTTATTTAAATAATAATGATAATTAATATTCATTAAAGAATCTTTCAATGTCTGTGCATTAGTTTTTTGATAGAAAATAAAAGCAGACAAAAGCAATATGTATTTCATCTTTTTTAAGGATTAAGTTTAGTAAAATTCGTTTTTCCTGGGGAATTGGCTTCATATATTCCTAATCCACAATTAGAAGACGACCCAAAGAATTGAAGTGCTGCATTTGTAGAAGCTAATTGACCATTTGTATAGTAGGTTGATTGTTGAGGGAGTAATTCATATTCAATATATCGGTTTCGTATTTGCATTTTCCTATTAAAAGTCATGAACTCGTTATATTTTTGAAGATTTTCTACAACAACTATAAATCTTTTATTGCCACATTCTAAAACCATCATATAACCCTGTATTGTAATGGCTTTTGAATGAAATGTTAAAAAATCATCATCTGAAAAGAAAGACCTTTGCTTATAACTAGTATCAACTGGATGGGTATGATAATAACCAATCAGTTCTTCCCCGGTTTCAAGTGAATAGTTAGGAGGTCTTGTTTTGCCTTCCTTTCCCGGAGCGATATTTTTTAGATAAATATTTCCATTCTTTCTTACAATAATTGCACCTTGTTCCCTTAAATTATTTCCGGGAAGAAACGCCCAGTTAAATAATGAATCAGATTGATTTGATATCTTTTCTGAAATAATTCGTAAATCAGAAGTATCTATTTCTGAAGGAATGTATGGTGGTTCTTCTGGAGGTAGAATGATAATAGGCCCACCACCACATCCACCACATGGCACTCTACCTTCAACAATTAAAGTGCTGCTTGTTCTGCAATTTCCTGGTATGCAGTTTCCCGTGGAGCTGCCACCGCCGCCACCGCTTCCACCAGTAGCAATAGGTGGGTCGGGCGGCCAGTTGTAGCCCCCACCCCCACCTGATGGACTTCCTGTTCCTGTTCCACTTCCGGGCGTTGAAGGGCAATTAGAATAGCAATAATATAATTGGCAAAACGTACACCAGTTTGTAGTGGAAATACATTCGGGGGTTTGATTGTAATAGCAGGTAAATGTACAATTCCCCCTTACTTTAATTCTCCCGGTTTCAGAGCCACCATTGTTATTAGAATTGGTATCTAATTCTATAGTTCGGTATTTCCCATGAATTTCCTTTTTAAAAGCATTAGAGTCAAGCAGTTCATACTTTTTATGACCAAAAATTTCATCATTTAGCTGCAAGAGTTTTATTATTATTAACTCTGCGGTTACTACAGTGCTATCAATTTTTCCATTAGGAAACAGATCATAGTCATTCGCCCTGTATAAGTGCAATGCTACACTATCTCCTACAATCCTGCTAAAAAAGAATCCATTTACAATATTGTCATTTTCCAACACAATAGGCGTAAACACTTCAATGGTATCTTGTGTTTCATTCTCACCATTCCTTCCATAAGTATTTGTTAATGGTTCGGGATAGTAAATTAGTGATTTATCCCAAACAGCATATCCTTCCTTTTTTGCAAAGGATGGAATGAAACCACCTATATTATTTTGCTTTTTTAAAGCTGCTGCCACTTTATGAACAACAGCAGCTTCATTATTGGGAACATTAAAAAAACGGCTTTGAATTTCAGTATCGTTGCCCACATGAACATCCATTTTTTTACAGGATGGGCTTATAATACTTATTGAAAAAATGCTGATGATAATTAGTAATGTAGCATAAATTACTAAGTACAGGTCGGACTTTCTTTTCATATACCGGTAAGATTTGGTATTTCAATATTACCAATTCAATTCAAACAAATTTTTTATTTGCCTTAGTTAGAGGTAAAAAAAAGAAATGAAATGTAGCAAATAAAAAACCCCACAAAAAATGTGGGGCTTTACCAGGGTAACCAAAGGGGCTCGAACCCTCGACCCTCAGAATCACAATCTGATGCTCTAACCAACTGAGCTATGGCTACCGTTTTGAGGAGGGCAAAAATAGATAAAAACTTTTCTTGTACAAAATGATATTGGTATAAATTGCCAAAAATTTTATTTCATTACAGTTTCTTTCCATGTCTATAAGCATACAATACCTTGTTTTAATTGTGTCGGGGGCTCTTTTGGGTTGGGCCATCAGCCGGCTATTTATTGGGTTGCTCTTTAAGCCGCAAACACCGGTAACAGTTGCCGGCATTCATTTTTCGGGCATTTTGCCTTCCCTTAAACCCGTTTTATTAGACCAGGCAGAAAAGCTTGCCGGGCAATTCAACCTGCAGGAAAAGATTTCCGGCAGCATAGATTTGAATCAATTGCTACCCGAAATTGAAGGCTATGTAGACTCATTTTTAAAACTAAAACTAAAGGAAGCCTTTCCCCTACTCTCCAATTTTATGGGCGAAAAAACTTTATCCAAATTTAAAGATGCTTTTATGCAGGAAGTAACCACCCGCCTTCCGGAGCTTTTAAATAATTATGCTGCCAGGCTTTCAGCTACCTTTGATGTAAAGCAAATGATAAAAGAAAAAGTGGAAGCAATTGATTTTACCCGGCTTGAAAAAACAATCAGGGAAAAGGCAAAAAAACAATTGCTATTATTACAGTTTGCAGGAATAGTTTTGGGCGTTTTAACTGCATTGCTGCAAATATTTTTATTAAATGTTTTATAGAAAAGCTGCCCTGCATACTCCAATTTAAATTTACAAATCTTAAAAAAGCTTATTATTGCCGGGCAATGTCACAAATAAGAAAAAGAACTTTAAAAGGAGCCGTTTGGATTTATTTGGGTTTTCTCATTGGTGCATTAAACACCTATTTCTTTACACATGAAAATTGGTTTAAGCCCGAAGAGTATGGGCTTACACAGGCATTGATACAAATTGCGTTGGTGGTTTTTGCCTTTTCTTCCTTTGGGGTTCCCACGTTTATCTACAAATTTTTCCCCTATTACCACGACAATTTAGAGAAAAGAAACAACGATATTCTTGGAGTAGCTTTAATAGTATCGTTGGTAGGATTTATTATCACGGCATTGGGCATTTTCTTTTTCAAAGACCTTGTAATGCAGAAGTTTGGCGGCAACTCAAAAATGCTGGTTGAATATTTCTTTTGGGTGTTGCCCTTTGGTTTTTTTATTTTACTATATCAAATTTTAGAAGGTTATTCTTATGGTTTTCACAAGGGCGTACTCACCAGTATGTTGAAAGAAACTGCTTTACGTTTTTACACACTCTGCATCCTGCTTCTAAAATTGTTCAATGTAATTTCTTTTCAGCTCTTTATTATTTTAATCTGTTTTCAATATGCTTTTATAACCCTATTGCTGGCTGCCAATTTATATGCCGAAGGAAAGCTTTGGATAAGTTTTAAAGTAAGCAGGGTTACTAAAAAATTCCGAAAAAAGATATTGTATTTAATGGGGCTTACTTTTTTTGTAACCATTGCCGGCACACTAAGAACAGCGATTGACGGATTGGTGCTTGCTTCCAAAATTGATTTAAAAGCAGTGGGTATTTTTGGCTTTGCAGCCTATATGGTAGCGCTTTTGCAAGCGCCTATGCGAAGTATGGTGGCCATTACCATTCCCATTTTATCCCGTGCTTGGAAAGATAAAAATCACAAAGAAATCAGTCGTATTTATAAGCGCTCCTCTATAAACCTATTAAGCTTTTCGTTGCTGATATTTTTTTGTATCTGGTTAAATTTTGACCAGGCCATTTCATTCTTTCATTTAAACCCCGAGTATTTAAACGCTAAATGGGTTTTCTTTCTGTTAGGCATCACCGCCATTATTGAAACCGGTACCGGTGTAAATTCTCAAATTATTGGCACCTCTACTTATTGGCGCTTTGAGCTATGGACCAGCCTATTGCTCACTTCGCTCATCATTCCTTTAAGTTATTTTTTAACCATAGAATATGGTTTAATAGGCCCTGCCGTTGCCAACTTAGTTTCATTTAGCATTTATAATATAATTCGTTATTTGTTTTTATGGAGAAAATTTGGTTTGCAGCCTTTTTCTATGAAAACGGTTGAAATTATTGTAGCCACAACGCTAACTTACTTTGTGTGCCATTTAGTTTTTAACCAAATACAGGGTTTACCGGGTTTAATTTTAAGAACCGGAACTTTTATTTTACTGTGTGCTTTTATTATTTATTGGAGAAATATTTCGCCGGATGTAAAGCCGGTTATCCAAAATCTTTTAAAAAGATTTCAACGCACTAAATAAGTTTCGATAAAAACAATTTCACCGCTTCCAACTTTTTTTCATCCAATCTGTAATCTATATTCTGGGTATAATATTGATGCATATCATATTCATTAAACTCAATAGTTGAAACTATTTCTTCAATATGCTTTAAACCAATACCGGTGGTTTCATTAAAAGATTGAATAAAATTTTGTGGCAATTTTTTATTGGCAATCCAAGCTGCAAACACAAAGGGCAGCCCCGTCATTTGCTGCCAGGCTTCGGCCAAATCAAAAATATAGTTGGAATGTTGGCGTTGTAGCAAAGCCCTATCGCCAATAATAAGCCCGGCAGTAGTGCCTTTAATATTTTGCTGATAGCCGTTGCCGGTATCCACCAATTCGGGATTAATTTTCCAATATTCTTTTAAAAGAATTTTTAGCAAGGCGGCTGAAGTACGGCTTTGGTAATCTACCAGTATTTGCTTTATTTCATTCAACGGCACATCGCTAAACAAACAAACGCTTGCCACCGGGCCCGAAGCTCCAATACAAAAATCGGAAACAACATAATGCTCTTGTAGTTTAGGCAATACTGCTACCGGTATTAATCCTATATCAATTTCATTATTTAGCAACTTTGCAGCTACATTGGCGGGGTAATCAAATTGCAATTCAATATCCTGCTGCATCAGGCCTTTTTCAAATCCATACACCAGGGGCTTTGTATTTAAATAACTCACAGCCCCCACCCTAATTTTTTGTTCCAATACCTTTCAATTAAATTTGTGCAAAATTAACCAATCTCAACTTACAATATGCAACTATCTCCACTTACTGCGGTTTCGCCCATAGATGGCCGTTACCATAAATCAACGCAATCACTTTCGGCTTACTTTTCGGAATATGCTTTAATAAAATACCGGTTAAAAGTAGAAGTGGAGTATTTTATAATGCTGGGCGAAAAGAAATTTTTTAAAAGCAATGCAAAACTCAATGCAAGCTTGCAGCATATAGTGGAAAATTTTTCAATAGAAGATGCCGAAACTATAAAAGCAACCGAAGCCATCACCAACCATGATGTAAAAGCGGTGGAATATTTTTTAAAGACCAAATTGGATCAATTGGGTGCCGGTGCTTTAAAAGAATGGGTTCATTTTGGATTAACCTCGCAGGACATCAACAATACATCGGTTCCAATGCTATGGAAAGATGCAATGGAAATGGAATACCTGCCTGCTGTTATCAATCTTCAACATCATTTATACCATTTAGCACAACAATGGAAGGCTGTGCCCATGCTGGCACGTACACACGGGCAACCTGCTTCTCCAACCAAGCTGGGTAAAGAATTATTGGTATTTGTGGAGCGGCTCGAAAATCAAATTCAGTTGTTTAGCTATATTCCTTTTACGGCAAAATTTGGCGGCGCCACCGGAAATTTCAATGCACACCAGGTAGCTTTTCCAAAACACAACTGGATAAAATTTGCCGATGAATTTGTAGAAAATAAATTGGGCTTGCAGCGCCAGCAATACACCACTCAAATAGAACATTACGATACTTTGGCGGCGCATTTTGATGCTATCAAACGTATTGATACTATTTTAATTGATTTGTGCCGTGATATTTGGACCTATATCAGCATGGATTATTTTAAACAAAAAACTAAGAAAGGCGAAGTGGGCAGCAGTGCTATGCCACACAAAGTAAACCCAATAGATTTTGAAAATGCCGAAGGAAACTTAGGCATTGCCAACGCACTCCTGGAGCACCTTGCAGCTAAACTTCCCATCAGCCGCCTGCAAAGAGACTTAACCGACAGTACAGTACTTCGTAATATTGGTGTACCCATGGCACATATTGCTATTGCTGTAAAAGCCATTGAAAAAGGACTGGGTAAATTAATTTTAAACGAAACCAAACTGAAAGCCGATTTGGAAGCCAACTGGGCGGTGGTTGCAGAAGCCATTCAAACTATTTTACGAAGAGAAAATTATCCTGCTCCTTACGAGGCATTAAAAGATTTAACCAGAGGTAAAACGGCTATTGATAAAAAAGCTATTCACAGCTTTGTAAATAAATTAAAAGTAAGCGCTGCAGTAAAAAAAGAATTGAAAGCAATTACTCCCTGGAACTATACCGGGGTATAGTAATTGAATGGTTCGTTTGTTTTGTATTATTGAAAAATAGACTTAGCTAAATCAAAGCAAAAAAATTGCTCAACATCAAATTTGTTGAGCAATCAATAAAGATTTTTTCAGTTTCAATTTATTTACTAAACAGCTATTTCGTCCTTCACAGGCCAGGTGGTTGGTTTCCCTGCTTTCTTTTTTTTCTTCATTTTATTTATCCAAATGAATATACCGGTTATGGGAAGTGTAGTAGCAATAAGACAAGCTAAAAAATAAATAATTTTTGTAAAGGTTCCATATACATTGCCTAAGTGCAATGCTTTTATTGAGCCTGCAATTCTTTGGTTAAATGGCTTTTCTTTAAAAATTTCTTTTTTCAAAACTGAACCTGTGTATTGATCTACCGTTAATCTATCCGCAGCAGCAGGGGCAAAAAATCCTGTTTTGGTTTTAGATATTACAGTGGCAGAGGCAGAGTCGGCAGGCAATGATACTACATAGTTGCCCTGGTAACTAAGCTGTTTATCTCCTTCTTTTATATAATCGCTAATAGACAACCCGGCATTACTTACTTCAATTGCAGGCAACAGCGATTGCAATGGTTTTTCTTTGGGCGCATCTTTGGGTTTGTAAGTACCCAATGTTTTTTGCAGGCCGGTTCTATACCAGTCGAATGACCATTGCGGCCCGGTGAGGCCCATCAGTAATAAAAAAAACAAAGCATAAAATGCCAATGTATTGTGCAAGTCGTGGTTCAATCTTTTCCATCCGGCATTCCATTTTATTTTTACACCCTGCCTCCAATATTTTACTTTTTGTGGAAACCAAATCACCATACCGGTAATACATCCCAGGGTAAATATAATGGTAGCCCAGCCTGAAATCATACTACCCAATTCCCTGTTAGAAATGCTTTTAAAAATTGGTTGCTCAATTTTATCTAACAACAACCAACGGTGCAGGCTAAACATGGTGCTCATAAATTCTTTGGTACCGTTTTTTTCTTTTGATGTTCCTGTAATTTCTCCCGTGTAGGGATTTACAAAATAACCAATGCCACCCCGGCTATCATCGCCCTTCTTTTTTACATTAAACTGGTAAGTACGTTCCAAATCTGCAGGTATGGAAACGCTGATTACTTTCCCGACGGAGGTTTTTTCCACTTTTGAAAAAAAAGAATCGGCAGGCATTCGGCTTTTACCGGATACAGTTTCTACTTTATATAAATGCGGAGCCGCCCACTCAGTAAGTTCGGTGTTGAACACATATACTGTTCCGCTAAAACAAACAACGATTAATACCAGGCCGCTTGAAAGACCCAGCCATAGATGTATATCATTGAATAATTTTCTTACTCTTTGCCAGCCGGTTTTTTGAATAGTAGTTTTAGCCATGTTATTTTATTATTTACGGAAAAAAGGGACTGATAATATTCGGTCCCTTATTACTTTACGCTTTTAATGCACTAAAATTTATACGCTATTGTTGCAATAAATTGTCGTGGCGGAATTGGATTGATACTGTAATTTTCGTGCACATAAAAATTATAGGTATTGGCCAGGTTAGAAATTTTTGCGAGCAAAGAAAACCTGTTAATACTGTATCCTGCACTCAGGTCAATGGTTGTAAACCCATCCACCGGCATAAGCCTTGAATAGTTTTGAGTTTGCTGAATGGTATTGTTCCAGCCACCAAAGCGTTTGCCCACATAAAATGCAGCAGCGCCTATTTTCAATCCGTTGAGTTTGCCGCTGCTAAATGTATAAAATACGGTTGCGTTTGCGGTATGTGCCGGCGTATTTACTAAGCGTTCGCCTTCTACATAACTCCCTTTATTACCGGGAGTTTTTGTGTAATGCATATCATTATAACTATACCCTGTAATAACCGAAAGGCCTTTTACAAAATTTGCCATTATATCCAACTCTATACCATTACTGGTTGTTTGCCCGGTAAGTTCTTTAAGGTTACTATTGTTATTGGGGTTTCCGTTTTTATCAAACTGTGCTGTTTGTGCCAGGTTGTTGTTGATAATTTTGTAAGCTGTAAGGTTCACCGTTAATTTTCCATTGAAGAAAATATTCTTTACACCCAATTCATATTGGTCAATGATGGATGGAGCAAGCGTATTGTTGTAAATATCCAGGCCTGTATTTACAGCAAATGAATTGGAATAGCTTGCAAAAACCGATACATTTTGTATAGGCCTGTACAGCAGGCCAACCCTTGGCGAAAATGCATTGGCAGTGGCAAATTTTCCTTTTACAAGGGAATCGTTTTTTTGCAGGTAGGTGGTACTGTTAGAGGGCGATTCCTGCAGCGACCAGCGAACCCCGGCCAACAATTTTATTTTGGGCGAAATGCTTATTAAATCCTGTACATAAGCGCCTACCCTGTTCACCGGCGTTTCTACTAAAGTAACCCTGTTGGCTAAAGGAATATCGGTTCGTTGAACATATCTATCGGGATTAAGTATATTGATGGTATCATAAATTTTTCCCTGAATATCGTAGTTGTATGTATTAGTAATATAGTGATCGGCATCAACACCGGCTAATAATACATGCTCCAGCTTGCCGGTTTTAAAATTACCATTCAAGTTTAACTGCCCGGTAAAATATTTTTCTTTAGTATCTACTCTACCCAATGGTCTTGCCCATGTTCCGGGTTCGGGATCTAACATAGCCTGTATTCTTTCTACAGCATAATAATCTCTTTTAAATTGCTGAAAAGAAAGCACAGAGTTCAGTTTCCAATTTTGATTAAAGTTGTGATTAAATGAAGCGGATGCTGTTGTTTGAAATGTTTTGTTATACTGCCAGTTAGTGCCCATAAATCTCGAACGGGGCACATCTGCAAATATTGAAGGGCGGGTACCTTTGGCTGAATCGTTTAAAGTACCAATGCCAAAGTCGGGCGTGAATTCGTGTTGCAAAAAATCTCCTTCAACAATTAATTCTGATCGGCTGCTAATTTTAAAAAGTAATGATGGGTTGATATAATACCGGGTTGAAGAAACCTGGTCTCTGTAACTATCGGCCGATTCAAAACTGCCATTAACCCTATAAGCAATTTTGTTGCTGAGCGGCCCGTAAATATCAATGGTTGGTTTAATGAGGTTGTAACTTCCTGTTCTTAAACCGGCTTCTCCTCCAAAAACAAATTTTGGTTTTTTAGTAACCATATTTAAAATTCCTCCGGGAGATACATTGCCATAAAGAATGGCAGCACTACCTTTTAAAATTTCCACGCTTTCCAAAGAGCTTACTTCGGGCATAGAGCCGGTATTCACTCTTGAACCGTTTTTAAACATATTGGTTGAAGAAAAGCTATATCCTCTTGCATAAAAATTTTCCTGCGTACTTGCCCGGCTGGTACCAAGGTAAACACCATTTACATTTTTTACCACATCGCTCAATCGCTGTGCCTGCTGATTTTTAATGGTAGCTTCACTAACGGTTACCATTGCCTGCGGAAGTTCCATTGGCTTAATTGGTAGTTTACCAATTGTAGTTACTCTATTGTTAATAGATTGATTGGCGGTGATTACAATTTCAGCCAATTCAGTTTCATTTTCTATCAACTTAAAATCAAGATTACTGGCTTCTCCGTTTTTGATAGTTACCGGCTTATGCATTGGGTGCAAGCCTACATAAGAAACAATAACGGTATAGTTTCCTGCAGGAATTTGATTGATGACAAAAAAACCTTCCGCATTGCTAATGGTACCCTTTTTGGTTTCCTTAATTTGAACACTTACTTCGGCGGCTGGTTTTCCGTCAGTGGTTTTTATATAGCCCTTTACACTACCGGTTTGGGCTGTAGCCTTTATTGCAAAAAATAATAAAAAAGCTACTATTGTTGATAATCTACTGTTGAAACGCATAAAATATAATTTGCTCATATACTCATTTTGAATGGCCGCAAAGAAAGTACAGGATACTTCATTTATTACTCGCAATCGGAAAACATGTTTTCGCAAAAAGGAAATTTGAAGAATTTATTTAGATGTTATTGTAATATCAATGAGGCAAAAAAGGGTTATCGGCAACCAATAATCCTGAAAATATTTGGCACTCTTTTTAACATTTTATCGTTTCTACAGTCTATGCTTCATTAAAACTGTGAAATGAAAAAAACTTATCTCTATCTCTCATTTATTTCATTGGTATTGGTTAGTTGTAAAAAAGATGAAAACAACTATCAACAGCCCCTGCCTGCCGGGATATACGACAGTATGATATATCTGCAATCGAGTGTTCAACTAATAAAAGATATCCCTTATACCACAAGGCCCAATTTTCAAAACAAACAATACACATCGGAGCAAACTAAAGAAGCGGAAAGAACCCAGCCCACTCTTACGCCGAAATTGGATATTTACTTGCCGCCTAATGCCAATACAAATAAAAAACAGCCTTTGCTTATAATGATACATGGAGGCGGCTACTCCGCAGGTGATAAAAACGCATGGATGAATGAAGCATATACCTATTCAAGAGCCGGCTACATTTGTGCCACTTTAAACTATAGGCTTACTCACAAAGGTTCAAGTCCACCACCTGAGTTGGAAATTTTTGCTATACAGTGTGCATTAGAAGATATTCAAAATGCTATCCGTTTTTTAAAGAAAAATGCTGATACTTATTTTATTGATACTACCAGGATTGTTACGTTTGGCGGCTCGGCAGGTGGAGGCCTTTCATTACTCAATGCAGTGGAATTTGATGCAGCATTTGGCACTAATGACCATCCCGGAATGACGAGTAAAGTTGACGGAGCCATTTCTACCGGTGCCTGCATAGAAAACACAACACCTCCTCCACCTCCGGGTTCGTATCAGTACGATGCCTTTGACTCACCCATACTAATGTTTCATGCTAAAGAATTTGATTCAGGAGGCAATGGATATACCTGGACCGGCAATGCAGTACCCACCCAACAGGCAATTAATAATTCGGGAAACAGTTGCACATTAGTAGCACAACCTAATATGACGCATACCGTAGTATTAGAATTAAGAGGTGATTACTGGCAATATCTAAAACCTTTTTTGTGGGAGCATTTAAGAATTGATGAATTGTAGGCAATAGTAAACTTTACAAAATATTGCGATGAAAATATTTTGTGTTGAAGTAAATGAGCAATGCACATTTGTAAATTAAGATGAATTTTTTTTTCAAAAAAATGGATATGAAAAAACAACGACTTATTATTTTTCTTTGCATAACTACAATTTTAGGATGCAAAAAAAATGATACTGGTACAAATCCGCAGCATCCATCTTTAAATCTCAGTGCTGTTGCTGCGCCATTTACCATTGTAGGCGGTGCAAAGTTTTATAGCAATGTGAGCTACGATACCGACCCAAAAAATGTTTTTGATATTTTTGTTCCCTCATCCACAAAGCCCACCGGTTTGGTAATACAAATACATGGTGGCGGTTTTAAATCCGGTGATAAGGCAGATAATTATAACGCTGCTTCATTTCAAAACGAAGTAAACAGTTTCCTTGCCGATACCATTGCCTATGCTACATTAAACTACAGGTTGCTGCTTGATGTGAATGAGCAGGAAGGTGTTTTAAAATCACTCAACGATTCCAAAAGGGCCCTTCAGTTTATAAGATATTATTCCAAAGATTTTAATATTGATAAAACAAACATAGTGGTTAAAGGTGGTTCTGCCGGTGCAGGCACCTGTTTGTGGATTGGGCTAAACAACGATATGGCCAACCCAAATGCCACCGACCCTGTTTTGAAAGAGTCAACAAGAATTAAAGCCATTGTAGCCAATAACAGCCAGGCAAGCTACGATGTTCAGAACTGGCCTACCGATGTTTTTATGGAATACCAGGATGATGGCCTTGATGCAGATTCGATGCTAAGCATTGCAACCATGGAAACTTTTCTACAGTTTTATGGCATCAGCGATACCAGTGAACTGCATACACCGGAAATGATTAGCTATGCCGCTAAAGTAAACATGCTCCAATCTTTTTCACCCGATGATCCGTCTATTTATGTGGTGAGTACAAATATACCTTATACTTTTCCTGCGGTAAAAGGAAACCTCATTCATCATCCTTTACAGGGCAAAGCGTTAATGGACAAAGCAAACATTGTTGGCATACCTTGCAAAGCTTATATCCCCGAAATGGGAATTGATAATACTTCCGGAGAATCAACCTACAATTTTTTAGTGAGAAAACTTAGAGAGGGATAATATTAAATTGATTTTAAGGTTTTGCGAAACTTTTAGTTTCGCAGCATTACTATATAAGGCTCTGCGAAACTTTTAGTTTCGCAGCATTACTATATCGCCTTTGGCGATTTATTCAGGTTCCGTTAAACTTTTAGTTTCGTAGAATTCTTTTATTGTTGTGCTCAAAACTTCAAAATGTGCAGTAGTATTATATTGTGTTTGCAATAATAAATTATTAAACCGGCTTCATTTTTTTCTCCACTCTTGTGGCGTTAATCCTATCTCTTGTTTAAATACCCTTGCAAAATAACCGGGGTCGTTATAGCCACAGTCTAATGCTACAGTAGCAATACTCAAAGCAGGGTTGTTCAATAATTCTTTTGCTTGTTTTAATCGTACTATTCTAATAAATTTATTGGGTGAGTAGCCGGTAAGTGCTTCCAATTTACGATGCAACTGAGAATGACTCATAAAAACTAATTTACACAACTGCTCTACGCTAAATTCATAGTTAATAAAATTGGCTTCAACAATTTCTCTTACTTTACTTACAAATTCGTGTTCTGTTTTTTCTTCTATTTCAAAATCATTTGCTTTAACATCAAAGTTCCCTGTGGTATCTTTTATACCCAACCTTCTACTGTAATACAATTGCAAATTTTTTCGAAGCTCCAAAAGTTTTTTTATTCGAAGCAGTAGCTCTTCTTTATGAAAAGGTTTTTCAAGATAGGCATCGGCTCCTTTTTCTATTCCCTCTAATTTGCTATGCATATCAGCCTTTGCCGTAAGCATAATAATGGGTATATGGCTGCAGCGTTCGTCCTGCCTTAATCTTTTGCACATTTCAAAGCCATCCACAAATGGCATCATTACATCGGTAATTATAAGATCGGGGATTACACCTATGGCTATCTCAAAACCCTCTCTACCATCTTTACCTACGGCTAATTTATAATTGGGCAAACAACTGGCCGTATAGGCCACCACATCGGCATTGTCTTCTACCAATAATATTAATGGCTCATTGATGTTATTATTTTCTATATCAAAATATTGGAGGCTGGGTTTTTCATCCTCTATTGACAGCAAAATATTTTCCTTCAATAAGAGTGGCGATGCAGTTGTGCTTTCAACAACATTGCATTTAGCCAATGGAATTCGAATGATAAACTCCGACCCTTTGATAGCACCAATCGGAGGGCTTTTTACATCAATGGTTCCGTTCATAAGTTTTACCAATTCTTTGGTAAGGGCCAGGCCAATGCCGGTTCCTTCTGCTTTACGGGTTTGGCTATTGTCTAATTGGTAAAACCTGTCAAAGATATGTTGCAATTGATTTTCCGGAATACCCATACCGGTATCTTTTACTTTTAATATAATAATGGCTTTGTTGTTATTGGCAGTAGTAACCTGCGAAATGCTAACATATATATTGCCCTGCTCTGGTGTAAATTTTAATGCGTTAGAAAATAAATTAGTTATTATCTGCCTTATTTTTTCTGCATCAAAAGCCAGCATCAGCTCATCCATATCTGCTAAAAAGTGAAATTGTTTTTTTTGACTGACCGCCAAAGACTGAAACGATTCCACTATATACCGGAGGAATGAAATAAATTCTCCGTTAATCAAATCCAAGGTCATTTTACCGCTTTCTAATTTTGAAAGATCAAGCATTTCATTTACCAGATTCAATAAGTTTTCTCCATTGCGAACAATCATATCCATACCGCTATTCATGTATTTCTCCGGATTGTTTTTTACCTGGTTTGCCATGCCTAATATAACGGTTAGCGGCGTACGAAACTCATGGGTAATGTTGGCATATAATTGTGTTTTTAAAGCATCTAATTCTTTTACTCTTTTTGCTTCCTGATGCTCAAAGTTTAATTGAGCTTTTAATTTTGTTTTGTTAACCCTAAATAAAATATACGTCCTCAATGCAAAAACACACAACAGAACATAGGAAAGATAAGCCCACCAACTGCGCCACCAGGGCGGAGTAACTGTAACATTTAGTTCTTTCGTTTTATCGCTCCACATTCCCTGGCTATTACTGCCCTGCACTTTAAATACATAGTACCCCGGAGGCAGGTGTAAATATGTAGCCGTTCTTCTTGTGCCACTTTCCACCCAATCTTTATCAATACCCACTAACTGGTATCTGTATTGGTTTTGTGCAGGTGAGGTAAAATCAAGAGAAGAAAATTCAAGGGTTAAAATATCCTGCCGGTGATTTAATGTAATAGAAGTTTCTTGTTCGATGGCATGATGCAAGATGCCCGTTTTGTCGTTGGGCAATATTGTTTGATTGCCCGACAAAATATTAGTGATAAAAACATTGGGTGTAAAACCGGTTTGTAAAACAGTTGAGGGGTTGAAAATGTTTATTCCGTTGATACCGCCAAAAGCCAGGTTGCCATTGGGTAGTTTTGTATAAGCGCCGGTGTTAAACTCATCGTCCTGCAAACCGGAGGTTTTTGTAAAATGTCGGAACAGCCATTTACCCTGATGTTGTTTGTTGTTCATTAGCAAACAAAAAATACCATTGTTAGTGCTACCCCAAATATTTCCTGCATCATCGGTCAACAAACCGTAAACAACATTATTGCAAAGGCCTTCTTTAGTAGTGATGTGGGTGAACTGATTAGTTACTTTATTAAAACGGTTGAGGCCGCCGCCCTTTGTTGCCACCCACAAAATATTACTTTCGAATGGATCATTCATTATGCAGGAGACATGGCTATAGTTTAAAGCAGTTTTATCTGAAGCGTTTGTTTTATACCAGGTAATTTTTGCTGGCGCAGTTGTATTGAACAGAAAATTAATTTTTGCCAACCCTGTTTCTGTACCTGCCCAAAAAGCACCGTTAAAGTCTTCGTGCAATGTTAGTATTTGAGCCCCCTTTAGCATTGGGTTCACTACATCGGTATTAATGGTAATTTTTTTAAAAGCTCCAGTATGGGGGTTTAAAACAATTAACCTTCCTCCGGAACCGGCAAGCCAAATATTGCCTTTGCTATCTTCCATTTTAGGTTCTATCAGTTCTTCTTCTCTATTTACTCGAATCCTATAATTGGTTGAAACTTTTGTAACAAGGTTTTGCTTTTCAATTATTTCTTCAAAATTATTTGCACGGTTAGCTTTTTTGCGGTGCAAACCCCAAATGGTAAAATGCTTGCCCATAAAAAAAACCCGTCCATCAAATAATATTTTTTCAGATTTACCGGTTATATTTTTTCCGCCGGTTTCAAATTTTTTTAATTCTCCCCAACCTCTCACAAAAATTTCATTATTGGGCAAACCCATTATTGTACGTACACTTAAGCCATTGGCAATATGGTGAAACCTTTCTGTTTCATTGTTGTAAATGCGTATTCCGTATCCATTGGTTCCCACCCACACAAGGCCGGAACGATCTTTATAAATTTTGGTAGGCGTTACTCCGGAAAAGCCATGTGTTCTTGAAAGTTCTGGGTCAACAGGGTTTCCTCTTTTCCAATCTTTGATATCAAAAACTTCCAACCTGCCCGAATCGGTGATTCCCAACCAAAATCTTTTTTTATCATTCTCGTGTAAAAATGTACGACCATGTCCCTTTGTGATATCTTTTGAAAACAAAGGATATAGGTTTGTATCCTGCACCTGGCTAAAGAAAATATCATCTGTCCACACACTGCCATCCAATGCAGGTTCTGTTCGGCCAAACAAAAAACTATTTTTTCGCCATACCAGGGTCATGTCTATCGGTAGAAGTTCATACACCTTGTCGGAAATTATCCAAATTTTTTTATTGCCGTCCATATACATGCATGTAACATTGTATGCCCCCGGTGCTGATAAGTGTGTAATAACCGGCTGTGAGTTTTTTTCCAAAAAATCGTTGGGCAGCGTAATAACATTTAGTCCTTTTTCTTCGGGGAACACTAAAAACCTACCATCGGGTAATTCAATGATTGGTAAGTAAATTTTATTACCGGAGAGACTGTTTGCATTTTTAGGATTGTGTAAAATGCGCCTGAAAACATTCTTACGTTTATCATAAATATTAATGCCCTCATCTGTACTTACCCAAAGCCTTCCTTTGCTGTCTTCAAAAAGGCGATTCACATTGTTATTGGTGATGCTGTTGGAATTGTAACTGTCGTAGGTGTACACTTTAAAGCTATAACCATCGTAGCGATTGAGTCCGTCTTTTGTGCCAAACCACATAAAGCCATCTTTATCCTGCAATATATCGTACACATAACCCTGTGACAAACCTTCGGAAGTGGTTAATTGGGTGTAATTGACTTGTCCGGCTGCCGGTAAGCCCAGGCATGCCATACAAGCGGCAAATATGCATTTATGAATGATGCAATTTTTCTGCATTTGCTATAAAGATAACCACAGGAAACTTTTTAATTATAGTCAAAATCGTAAATAAAAGCTGTATTTATAAAAATGATGAATTTATCCTGTTTCTGTACAGTTTGTCCTGATGATTGCTGAAAAACTAAAATTCAAAGATTGTTTTATACTCACAAAAAGTTTATTTCTAAATGAACTTTGTACAAGATTATCCACGCAAAAAAATCATTTACAACCAAATCAATTTATCATGAAAGAAACAATCAAAAAAAGTTTACATTCAGTTTGGCTACTGTTTATGTTAGCACCGGCATTATCCATGGCACAAACAAAAAATGTAGTATCTACCCACCGGGTATTTCCTAAAATTGACAAAGTGATGGAATTTGAGAAAGCACTGGCTGCTCATGCTCAAAAATACCATAAAGGCGATGTGCACTGGAGAGTTTTTTCCATTCAATCGGGCCCGGATGCCGGCGGCTATCATATAACAGAAGGACCCAAAAGTTGGGAAAGTGAAGATGCCAGGGGCGATATTAGTCCCGAACATCAAACCGATTGGAATAAATCGGTGGCTATATATTTAACCGAGAGGCAATCAGCAGGTTTCTATGTTTACAGCGATTCACTAAGCACTATTGCACTGGGTGATTTTTCTGATAAAATTAATATTACTCATGTATTTCCTAAAATGGGACAAAGTGACAATGTTGTAAAGATTTTAAAAAAATTAAAGAAAAATTGGATAGCATCCGGAGTAACTGTAGCTGTTTATACTTCTAGTTCAAGTGGCCCTTCTCAATTTGTGTTGGTAACAAGATATAAGCAAGGTTTAAAGGAAAAATCTGCCGATTTTCGCAAACCTTTTAAAGAAACATATGAAGCTGTAAATGGCGAAGGCTCTTATGCTCAATACATGAAAGATGTGGCTGAATTTACCAATGAGGCCTGGAGTGAATTACTTATTTATCAAAAAGACTTAAGTTCAAAATAAGTATAATTGTTGTTAATAGTGATTGATTAATTGAAAGGAGGAATAACCTGGTTGTTCCTCTTTTCTTTTGTAATACCATATTATCTGCAATAAATCAATAAAAAACCTGTTGGAAGAAACTTTTAGGCTCTGCGAAACTTGTAGTTTCGCAGAGATACTATATCGCCTTTGGCGATTTTCAATATCTAAAACAAAAAATCTATTTCCATCAAACCTTTCCCTGTTTCATAATTTGTAGCACTACTATATAGGTAATGCGATTGCTCGGTAACAAGGCCCGCCCTCACAGGGTTATCATGAATATAGTTAAGCTTGCTCATCAAAAAATGCTCACTGTATATTTCTTCGGGATGATTATTACCCGTCCACACTTTATAGTTTTCATTGGCATTGGTACGGTTGGCATAAAACCTAAACATATACAATAACCAGTCCCGGCGGCTCTCCGGCTCTTGTTCGATACTACCGGAAATAGCTTTGCTGGTATATGTTTTAAAATCACGGATGATATCGCTTAGGTTATTATTGGTGGCAGTCCATATTGTATGAATATGGTTCGACATGATAACATAAGCCCCAATTTTTAATCCTTTTTTCTCACGGCAAAATTGAAAACTTTCAACAATTAAGTCCCTGTATCGCTGACGACTGAAAATATCTATCCAGCCCATAATAGAGAAAGTGAGAAAATGTGTAACAGATTGGTCTCTTATTTTATAACCATCGGCAAATTCGTAACTCATACTTAATATTGTTTGAAATAAATGTATGAAAACTTATTACTAATCGCAATACTCTAAAACGGCTATTTTATAAGATAGAAATTGCGTTAAGCAATAAAGTAAAGCTTCGAGGCTATAAAACTATTTTAATATTGCTGAATGCAATAAAGTAAGACTTCGAGGCTATAAGCCTCGAAGAGCGGCGAGGCTTTGCGAAACTTTTAGTTTCGCAAAAATATTTTATCGCCATTGGCGATTTCCATTATTTTACCTCCACAAATGTGAACATCCACTTCACCGGGTTTTGCCAATCCTTGCCTTTAAAAGTTCCGATAGGTACTTTTATTAAAACATCGTTCGATCCTTTCTTCAAAAATATTTTTGTAGGGCTGCGGTATTCATAGCCTTCATCAATCAATGGAATTTCGGAATTACCTTTTTGCCCTGGTCTAACCCACGCAGGCGGCGCAATTAATTTACCGTTTACCCATACTGCACTGCCTTTATTATTCCATTCATCTTTAAGTGGAGAATCGGTGGCCGGCGAACGGGATATATTATTAAAACCAATCCAAAAATCTTTTACTCCTTCTTCATCACACCAAATTTTTGTAGTAGCATAAATGGTTGTACTGTCTTCAGCATTATCAATAGCTCCTTTAATTAACGGCGCCCACCAATGCCGCAACACAATGGTGCCGCCGTTTACTTCTTTAAAAACTTTTGCTGTTGCGGCATTCCAGTTTTTTGTTTCGGGCAAATAGGTTTTTGTTACATCTCCATTGTTGTTATACGGGCCGTATAATTTCCAAACAAGGTTTGATTGTTTGGCGTATTTAAAAATCTTATCACTGAAATATAAGTGCTGATTTTCGAGCAAACGGTTTTCAAAATCAATAAACCCGATTTTATCACCATCATCTATATTGGCAATCCAGCCGCTTTGGCCGCCGCCACGCCAGCTACGTTCTGCAAATGCAAGCATACCGGGATACACAGGATTCATTCTAAAAACGTCTTCTTCTTTAGCAACCGCCCTATCGGGCCACATGCAAATAATTCCACCTAAAGTTGCAGCATCTCCTTTTTCTTTATCTGCAATTTTTCGGTTATAGATGGTAGTTACTGCTTCTAATGGGTCAATATGGTTTAAATACAAATGCCTTGAATCTATAAACTGAATATCATTATTGGAAGCAAGGTGTGCATTGTCATCCATCCACAATTGGCGGATAGTGCTGTTGGTAAAATTTCCTCCGGGTTGCCAGCCAATAACTTTTTTCCCAAAGCTTTCTATGTAGGCAGTTACTTCAGGCACAAAATTTTTATTGGTAATCTTCACTTCATCGGCCCCGATGTGGATATACGGCACATCATAGGTTTCGCAAAATTCTTTCAATATATTTTTTACAAAAACCAAACCGCTGTCGCTTTGCATATCCGTTTTCATAGCCCGTTTAAACGCTGCGCTATGGCCGGGCATATCAATTTCAGGAACAAATGTGATATACCGTTCTTTACAATAAGCAATCAATTCTTTTATCTCTGCTTCGGTATAGTACATGCCTTTGTTGCGGAACATGGTTTCGGGTGCGGTTAACTGTGGGTATTGTTTAATAGCAATACGCCAGGCAATATCTTCTGTGGGGTGAAAGTGGAATATGTTGAGCTTGTATTGCGCCATTACATCAATCTGCTGCTTGAGCAATGGCATCGACATATAATTTCTGCCCACATCAATCATATAACCCCGCCATGCAAAGGCAGGCTGGTCGGTAATTTCACAGGCATCAATCATTACGCCATCTCTCATTAACTGTCGCAGGGTTTGAATGCCGTTAAAAATTCCATGCGATGTTTTCGCTGTGATAAGAATTTTTTTATCAGATACATTCAAAGTATATGCCTCATCAGACAGATGAGAAACATTGCCCCGATCAAACTGTAGTTCAGTGTGCAGTTCTTCTTTACCGGCTTTACTACTAACGGATGCCTGTAACCCGTTTTGGGCAAATAAACTTTTTAATTCGCCGGCTTCCTTCATTAGTGCATTGTCCGTTACAACTATTGACTTGCATTTATATAAAGAGAAAAAACCTTTATTCCACTTTACCTGTAATGGCATTGGTATTAATGCCGGTTTTTCCTGCATATCATATACATAAGGGTAGATGATATGCTTCCACAACAAATAACCTTCTCCCAGCAAGTGCAAGCCATCGTTGCTGTACCTTGTATCCATCCTGCCATTTGTATTTAAAAAGAATGGATAAAGGTTGATAAAGGTGAAATTGTTTGTAGCCGCCAGTTTGTTTAACGAATTGTTTAGAGTAAGAATAGCATCTGTATTACTGGTATGGCTGCTAAATTTTCCAAATACATTGTTTACAGGTAAAATGCTTTGCACATACAACCGGGTAGCAGGGCTTGTTTGCTTTGCATAGTTTGCTATCAATAAAATATTCTTAATTATACTATCTGGCTTAATGCCTCTTGCCAGGTCGTTGGTGCCAATAAGCAAAAATATTTTAGAAGGTTTTCTATTTACCACTTCATCTAAGCGATGAATAACCCCTGCTGTAACATCTCCGCTGATGCCACGGTTTTTAATTTTTTTATCATTAAACAATTCGTACCATTCACTGCCATCTGCAATGCTATTGCCCAAAAAAACAATATCGCCTTTTGTTTGCGGCAAATCCTTAAACAAAGAATACCGCTGCTGATAGTAGGTAGAAAATATTGAATCGTGAAAAACAGGCAATACAACCTGAGTGAAGGCCATCTGTTGAAAAAAAAGGCAGCTTAGTAGTATTATTACTTGTCTTTTCACCTGTATTATTTTAATTCCTGTTTTCATTGATTAAAATTTTAAGTGCAACATTTTGTATTGCAGAATATTTCATAAAATTAAGAAACGGTAAGAGTTAATTGCTGTAAATAGTTTATAATGGCCTTTAATGTTGCCATTATATATACAGATGAAAGGTTTGATTACTCATTTCATTTCCACAGAAAATAAATTCAGTAACAGATCAAGGTTCACAAAGATGCTGCCATGAAAATTATCTGCTGGTATTCAAAATAAATAACTCAAAATTCTTTTAATTAAAGTATCTCACATTTTGAAGGAGTACAATGTAAAGAAAATTATAGTCCTTCAACAAAAATATTACTTCTCAGCTCCCTTTAGTGCCAAAAATTCATTTTTAAACTGCTTTGCATATTCGTAACCCACCTGGTAAATTTCTTCACTTTTTCCGGTGTCGAATGTAGTGTACTTATTGATATCTTCGGGTTGCAAAAAAATATCGCATTTGCTACGGGAGTCATCTTTAATAGTAGAAGTGCCAATGCGGATAATGCGTTGAACAATTTCTTTGTAGCCCAGCTTGCCTTCTAACTTGTCAATTGGATTAATATTTATGCCGATACATTTATTGCAGGTGGCCGCTATTTGATCAACCGGAAAATTATTCATCAACCCGCCATCGCACAGGTAACGGTTGCCCTTATAAATCACCGGATGAAATACCAGGGGAAAACAGCAGGATGATTTAACAGCAAAGGATAATGAGCCCTGGTTAAATATCAATAACTCAGCATGAGTAAGATCGGTAACGGCAACAAATAGCGGCATTTTTAATCCTTCAAAACTATCATGCGGAATGTATTTTTTAATAATTCTTTCAAACACATCGGCGCTAAACAAGCCGCCATTGCCAATAGACAAATCGTTGTAACTGAAAAATTTTTCGTTTTTTGCAATATCCTTTATTTCTAATGGCGAAAAACCTGCTGCCACAAATGCCCCGATTAATGCACCGGCACTGGTGCCAGATACAGCATGCAGTTCAACCTCCAACTCTTTAAGGTATTGCAAAATTCCTAAATGCGCCATTCCTCTAAATCCGCCGCCCGAAAGCGTAATGCCAATCTTGTTGTTTACGATCATACTCTTTTCAACTTCTGTTATTTCTATAATTATTTTTGAAATTAGTAAAACGATTTTTGCGTTACCACATATCCCGTAGGCCGCACAATGCTGATAAATACATTTCCATTGTTCACTTCATCCACTTCAAAATTTAGCCTTTCACCGGGTTTTATTTCGGGCAAATCGTACGCTTTGGTTGAAGCATAGTTATCGGCTTTGCCTGACACATACAGCTTATACCCCTTCACCGTATGCTGCGGCAAACCCATACTGCCAAAAATCAGCAAATTTAATTTTCCTTTTTTCCAGTTGCGTACAGCTTGTACTTCCACCGGTGAAGATAGTTCTCTCAATACTTTCATAGATGGTTTGGGATTTCCATACATATCATAAACGCCGTGTATGCGCCTGCGGAATTTATTTTTTTCCGATGTGCCGGGATAGTGGGTACGATAATCCGTTAGGTCAAAATAAATAGCCCCTTCTACATAAGGCTTGCTTTCATACATAGCCATGTGGTAAATTAAGTCTTCCACCCTGCGTTCATCACCACCTCTAAAATTGGGTTCGCATAAGCCAAACTCCGAAATAAAGAATGGTTTATCAGGGTAACTTAAATGCACACTATCTAAATAAGCATGAATTTGCCCTACGGGTAAATCCCACCAACTGCCTCCGTATTCATTCATCATTAAATAATCGCCATCGTTTGCAGCATCGGGTACAAATTTGGGATTGTTGTAAAAACCTTGTGTTAGCGAATTGCTCACATAAGCGGTATGCCTCGATGGATCCAACTCTCTTGAACGCTTTAAAAGTGCAGCAATCATATCTTTCATATCGGCATCCCTTGCTCTTAATTCATTGCCGGTGCCCCATGAAAAAATGGAAGGGTGATTGTACATATTATTGATCATTCTTTCCAACTGCTTCATGGCAATGGAGCGAATGGTATCATTAGCTGGTGTTTCCGGGCCCCAAAGTGGCACTTCCTGTTGTACAATGATTCCTTTGCGGTCGCAAAATTCATAAAACAAATCGTCCTGCTGAAAATGCTGGCGGGTAAAAATGGCATTCACATCTTTCATCAATTTGCATTGGCTGAGTATGACAGAATCGGTTTCTGCAAAACCAAAATTGGGATTGCTGCCGGCCGTCCATTCAATACCCATTAATTTAATTCGTTCACCATTGAGGTATGTTTTTCCCGCTGCAAATTTTATTTCCCTGAAACCTACTGATGTTGAAATTTTATCGCTTGCATTTTTTCCATTCAATACTGTTACTTCTACTTTGTACAAATTAGGAAAATCAAAATGCCAGGGATTCACTTTGGGTAAAACAATTTCAAGAACAGCCTGATTATTTTGCCAAATGGGTTTTGATGTAGATGTATAAATAATATTTTTTGTAGCCTGGTTTTCCTCTGCAATATTTATTGCCAATTGAATATTTTTATTGGCAGCATCAAACCCCAACTTTATTTTAAGCTTCCCTTCATTACTGGCCACATTTAATGTGGGTGTTGCATGAATAAAATTGGCAGCAGGCTTATCGCTTACTATCAATGCTACTTTGCGGATAATGCCGCCATCATTGGGCCAGTCGAATGAGTTGCCAAAGGGTACTTTATTTTTTCCGTAAACGTTATTAACCGCAACAGTAATTATATTCTCCTTTCCATAATTTACTTTTTCATTGAGGTTGATAAAAAATTTATTAAACCCATCGCCAATATTTTCTTCTACCTTTTTCCCATTCACATAAATGATGGAAGTATGATTGATGGCTCCAAACTGCAGTACAACATTTTTATTTTTCCAGTTGGCCGGCACCTTAAGTTTCTGTTGATACCAGCCCCAGCCATAATGGTTTTGGTTATCGTCTTCAATATTCCAGGTATGGGGAAGGTTTACAGAACGATTGTTTGGTAAAGATTTCTCAAACCATTTTTCATTTAGCCCGTTTCCTTTTTTATCAATGGCAAATTGCCAATTGCTGTTGAGGGCAATGGTATCCCTCTGTGCAAGGGCTGCAGAAAAGAAACAAACCAAGCAAACAATTGTATAAAATAATTTTTTCATGTCGATTTTTTTAAGTTGGCATACAAAACTAATGCAGTTTATATTCTCTTACACAATCAATGAAACATTGTTGTGGTAAAACAAAAAAATACAATGCATTACTTATTATACCTAATCAATTTTTTAGAGCAATTGTTTGTTTATTCATATCGCTCTGTCTAAATGCACATAGCCTCCATCCACATGAATCAATTGCCCGGTAGTGTGGCTCGATTTTTCAGAAAGAAGGAACACAACCATGTTTGCAATTTCTTCGGCAGTGGTCATTCTGTTTTCAAAAGGTATTTTATCGGTGATGGTTTTTAATTGAGCAGCTGGGTTCTCAAATGTTTTTATCCATGTTTCATATAAAGGTGTAAAACATTCTGCCACTATTACAGCATTTACCCTGATACCATATTTTAATAGTTCCACGGCCCACTCTCTTGTTAATGCATTGCGGCCGCCATTGGCTGCTGCATAAGCAGAAGTATTCCCTTGCCCGGTTTCAGCAGTTTTAGAACTAATATTTACAATGCTTCCTTTCGATTGTTTTAAATATGGCAGCGCATGATGCGCCATTAAATAATAATGAATTAAATTTTTATGGAGCGATGCTACAAACGAATCATAGCTTCCATTTTCTAATCCAACGCCGTCATTGACGCCGGCATTGTTTACCAGGCCGTCAATTCTTCCAAACTGCTGTGCAATTTTTTGAATGGCTGTTTTACAAGATGTCGGTTCAGCTAATTCTGCCACTACCTGTGCGCCTATGCCAATTTCGTTAAGTAGTTTTTTATTGTCTGCTTCGTTGCGGCCTACTATCACCGGGAATGCTCCTTCTACTGTTAATGCCCTTACAATGCCTTCTCCAATTCCTTTGGCGCCACCGGTTACAATAATTATTTTATCTTTTAAAAGTAAATCCATTTTTATTCATTTAATTTCTTCTTTAGAATCATAAAATTTTAAAAAAAACTTCTTCAACAATTATAAAATGCTTGAGCATTGCCTCCAAACACTTTTTGTTGTTCTTCTTCTGAAAAGGATTGCAAATAATTTTCAATTATTTTTTTCCAGCCAGAATAATTTCCGGCAAGGTTTATCACCGGCCAATCGCTGCCAAATAAAATACGATGTGTACCAAATGCTCCAAAAACTGTATCAAGATAAGCTGTAAAATCAGCTTCTGTCCAATTATTCCAGTTTGCCTCGGTAAGCAGCCCCGATACCTTGCAAAACACATATGGATGAGCTGCAATCTCATTCATCCACATTTTCCACTCTGCAATTTCTTTTGTTTTTAAAAGTGGTTTAGCGCAATGATCAATCACAAATTTCTGATGAGGGAATTGTTGAATAAAAGCCAAAGTTTCTTTTAATTGATTTGGGTAAATAAGAATATCGTAAGTGTAACCGTATTTACCTAATAGATTTATCCCTCTTAAAAAATCATTGTCCAATAAAAATCCTTCCGGCTCGGCCTGCACAATGTGCCGCCAGCCTTTTATAATTGGAAATTGCGAAAAATAATTTAACCGTTCTTCTGCAGCTTCACTTCTTAAATCAACCCACCCAATCACTGCTTTAATAAATGGGTTTGCTTTGGCCAATTCTTTTAAAAAAAAAGTTTCTGTTTCACTTTGATTGGCCTGTACTGCCACTACTCCATCAATGCCATTTTCATTTATGATGGCTTCAAGATTCACCGGAAGAAAATTTTGTTGCAGCACTTTCATATCATCGGTTATCCAGGCATCTTTTATTTTATTGTAATTCCAAAAATGAATATGGCTGTCTATGAGCATTTATATTTGGATTAGTAGTTAGTAGTTTAGTAGTTAGTAGTTTAGTAGGTTATGACCATTTTTTAGAGTTTTTTGTTAATGCTTGCAATTAATGCATTCAACATTTTGCTCACTTCCTCCAAAAGCTGCACTAATAACTGATTGTTACCATAGGATAAATCTTGAGAAAGTATCAAATAATAGCGGCACTCTTCAAGCGAGCCTTGTGAAATATTATAGAACCTCATCTTGTCCTTATTTGATCTTTTCTTAAACCCTTCTGCAATATTTGCTGCTACAGAAATTGCAGCCCTTCTATACTGAGCAGTTAAGCCAAACACTTCCTCTCTTGGAAATAATGAAGAGTATTTATACGTTTCCAAGACAAAGCGATGTGCTTTTTGCCATACAATAAGATCCGTAAAGTTTCTTGATGGTTCCATTTTATAGTTTTTGTTGCTACTTATCTACTGTATTCTAATCTAGTGAATTCTATCCCCATTTTCTTGCTTGTTGCATTTGAGTACCCAGGCCTTCAATGCCCAGTTCCACCACATCGCCTGCTTTTAAATAAACAGGTTCGGGCTTTATACCTAATCCAACACCGGGTGGCGTGCCTGTACTGATAACATCACCGGGAAGCAAGGTCATAAATTGGCTTAGATAGTGTACAAGGAATGGTATTTTAAATATCAGGTTGGATGTACTGCTGTTTTGATATGTTTTACCATTAACCTTTAGCCACATTTTTAAATTGTTTACTTCGCCTACTTCATCGGGTGTTGCCAAAAAAGGTCCGAGTGGTGCAAATGTATCGCAGCTTTTTCCTTTCACCCATTGGCCGCCTCTTTCCAGTTGGTATTCCCTTTCGCTGTAATCGTTGTGCAGGCAATAGCCGGCTACATAGTTCATGGCTTCTGCTTCTTCCACATAGCTTGCTTTCTTACTAATAACAAAAGCCAGTTCCACTTCCCAATCTGTTTTAGTGCTATTTCTTGGAATCACCACATCATCATTGGGGCCACACAATGCAGTGGTTGATTTAAAAAAGATGATTGGCTCTTTCGGTATGGCAGCACCGGTTTCTTTGGCATGATCCTCATAATTCAAGCCAATACAAATAATTTTTGATGGCCTTGCTACAGAAGAACCAAGCCTTGTGTTTTTATTTAATATAGGAAGGCTGTCTTTGTTTTCAGTAATAATTTTCTTTATCCTTGAAAGACCATCCTGCTCAAAAAAATGTTCATTGTAATCTTCAATATAAGATGATACATCAAACCAGTTATCATCCACAATAACCCCCGGCTTTTCTTTACCATATTCTCCAAACCTGATTAATTTCATATACTTAATTTTTTATTGTTCTATTTTAAACGTCCATGAGTATTGACATGGGATTACATCGGGTGTAAGCAAAGGCATTTGAATACGCAAGGTATTGTTTGCGTATGTAAACTTTACTACATTATTATAGCCTAATAGTTTTACTGCTTTGGGCCTGCCAATATTTTTAATGATAATTTCTTTTTTCCATTTTGTAGTAATGGCAAAAACATTGTTTTGCTTTTTGGTGAAAAACAAATCGGTTTCTTTTGTAACAAGCGGAGCATTATCCCATGTTGTGGTTTCATAAATAGCTTCCCCATTTACTTTTAACCAATTGCCAATATCCATCAATCGCTGTTGCATAATAACCGGGATGGTACCATCGGCAGCCGGGCCAATATTCAACAACAAATTACCGCCTCTTGAAACGGTGTTGATTAATTCATGAATAAGTTGTTGGCTGCTTGCATAATCGTTTAAGTTTTCATTGCGGTTATAGCCAAACGATTGGCCAATACCTCTGGTTTCTTCCCAGGCTTTGCTGCCCGATACATTGCCTGCGCCATACTCGGAGGTTTGAAAGCCGCCATGCTTGCCCTTGGTATCATTACCCCACCTATCGTTTACCACAATGGTTTCTTTTGAAACGGATTTATTGTACAACCAGGCTAAGTATTCTTCGCTGCGCCATGTTTTTGCCGGGTGATCCCATTCGCCATCAGTCCATAAAATATCGGGTTGGTAACGAGTTACCAAATCTTTCATTTGCGGCAACATTCTTTCATCTACATATTTATTTACATCATTTTTATAAATGGGATTAAACCATTCGTACAACGAATAATAAAAACCCATGTGCAGTCCTTTATTTTTTACGGCATTGGTCAACAAGCCTGCAAGGTCTTTATGCGGCCCGGCATCAACCGCATTCCAGTTCCAGGATTGGGCAGATGGCCAAAGGCAAAACCCTTCATGATGTTTGCTGGTAAGCACTACATATTTTGCGCCTGCATCTTTAAAGAGTTGTGCCCATTGATTGGGGTCGAATAATTCGCAGGTAAATCTTGGTGCAAAGTCCTGGTACATAAAATTTTTTCCATACACACTATCATGAAAAGCAGTAAAGTCTTTATGGATTTTTAAATTGGGTGCAAACAACCGTTGCCAGTACCATTCGGCATAATTGCTGCCAAAGCCATCGGCATAAGAGCTGGTAGCCCATGCAGGCACAGAGTATAACCCCCAATGAATAAAAATTCCAAATTTAGCATTACTATACCATGAAGGAATGGGACGTTTATCAAGCGATTGCCAATTGGGTTGATAAGGTTGTGCGTTTATTGAAATAGTAATGAAAGCAAAAAAGAATATCATTACAAAGCCTGCTAAGATTTTTTTTCTTATGCTTATTTGTTTGTTCATTTTTAAATATTAGTTATTCAATTTAATAAAACCGCCATCAATTGGATAATCACAGCCGGTGATAAAAGATGCTTCATCACTGCACAGGTAAAGAGCCAGCGCTGCAACTTCAGTTGCTGTTGCCATGCGGCCAATAGGTTGTGTTTTAGATAATTTTTCAAACATTTCTTTCTCTTTGCCGGGATAATTTTTTGCAATAAATCCATCCACAAAGGCTGTGTGTACCCTTGCAGGCGAAATGGAATTACAACGGATGTTTTCGGCAATATAATCTTTAGCCACACTTAATGTCATTGCCATTACTGCACCTTTTGCGGTGGAATAAACAAACCGATCGGGTATGCCCACCCATGCCGCAATGGATGCCATATTTAATATAGAACCGCCACCTGCTTTTTGCAATTGCGGAATGGCTGCGTAAATACAGTTATATACTCCTTTGATATTTACATTCACCACTCTGTCAAAATCTTCTTCCGATGTATTATGGGCTTTGCCTATATGTGCAATGCCAGCATTATTTACTAAAATATTCAGGCTGCCTATTTTGCTAATTACTTCTAATACCTGCTGTTGATTAGCCACATTGCAACAGTGAGCAGTGGCTTTTCCACCAATAGAATTTATTTCATTTACAACTTCAACTGTTGCGGCTTCATTAATTTCTATGATGTGCACATCGGCTCCCTGCTTTGCAAACAACACTGCAATAGCTTTTCCAATACCGCTGCCGCCACCGGTGATAATGGCTTTTTTATTTTGTAAGGAAAACATGAAATATATTTAATACGTAAAATACAATAGAAACAAGATAATGCTTTCGACACTTAAATGGAATTGATTTTTTTGCAAAAAAATATTATTACAGCAGCTTTTTCTTTCGCATGTTATAAGCAAATAACAAAATAACTGCAAAGCAAACCAGTGGCACATAATATCCTATTTGAATGCTTTGTGTGGTATCGGACAACTGGCCCAAAACGGGTGGCAAAATGGCGCCGCCAACAATTGCCATAATAATGAGTGAAGAACCAATTTTGGTGTGATGACCCAGGTCTTCAATACCCAAAGAAAAAATGGTTGGAAACATTATACTCATAAAAAAAGCTATTGCAATTAAAGCATACATTACCATAACACCACTACCATAAATTGCAACGAAACAAAGGCAAACATTGATAATAGAATAAATTGCTAACAGTTTGGAAGGCTGTATGTATTGCATAAAAAAAGTACCCGCAAACCTACCCAGCATAAAAGCCAGTCCATAAATGCCCAGGTAAGTGGTTGCATTAGTTTCGCTCACCCCGGCAGCGGTAGTGCTCATTTTAATAAAGAAACTTCCTACACAAACCTGTGCACCCACATAAAAAAATTGTGCCAGCACAGCCCATCTTAATCTAAAAGATTTAAATGCTCCGGCAAAACTTCCGGCTGCCGATTCGTTTTCATTTTCATGTTTTACATCGGGCAATTTGGTAAAATAAAAAATTACCGCCACCAGCAGAATAACTAAACCTAAAACAAGATAGGGCGTTTTTACACTTGCCGCCTCCTGAGTAATGTAGGCAGAAACTTCTACCGGCGACATTGCAGCTAACGCCTCTTTTGATAATTCTTTACCCGAAAGAATTAACGGGCCAATAAAAGTGGGTGCTACAAAGGCTGCAAGCCCATTAAAGGATTGAGAAAAATTTAAACGCTGTGTAGCCGTTTCCGATGGACCCAAAACGGTGATGTAAGGATTTGCCGCAGTTTCTAAAAATGTTAACCCGCAGGCTATGATAAATAATGCAGCTAAAAAGAAAATGTATTGCAGCGTATTGGCAGCGGGAACAAATAATATAGACCCAATGCCAAACAATAGAAGCCCGATGATGATGCCCGATTTGTACCCATATTTACGCATGATAAAACCTGCAGGCAATGCCATTACAAAATAAGCAACAAAAACTGCTGAATCAACCAGGGATGATTCCAGGTCGGATAGTTGAAAGGCTTTACGAAGATGTGGTATTAAAATAGGATCGAGATTGTGTACAAAGCCCCAGAAAAAAAATAAACTGGTTACTAATATAAAGGGGAATAAAAAAGCTTTAGTAGTTATTTTTTTCATACTGAAGATTCAATTACAATTGAAATATTTTTTCCATTAACATCCATTTTTCGCCTGGCTTAGCACCGGGCAAAGCCTGCTGGTAATTCCACATAAGCGTTTCCCATTCCTGCACTTTGGGGTTTCCCGCATCTGCTATACTTTTTTCTTCAAACGAAAAAGATGGATTGGTTTCCATAATCATAAAGAGCCTGTTTTGAACCCTGTAAATTTCTAGTGCTTCAATACCTGAGGAATGTATGCTTTCTAAAATTTCGGGCCAAACGGCCTGATGATATGCTTCATATTCAGCAATCAAAGTTTCGTTGTCTTTTAAATCGAGTGCAAAACAATATCGCATAATTGGGATTTTATTTTGAAGTTAAGTTAATTGGCCAAAAATTAATTAGTTACTAAAAATAAGATTTTGGCGAGTACTTAAAATTACTTCGTATCTCTCACGCATCTAAAACCCGTATGTTCCAAACCTGTATCCGGGCTGCTTTTCATACGCCTCGCCACCCGGTAACCGCTGCAATTACCATCGTTGCATAAAAAACTACCTCCACGCAAAACTTTTTTAGGAGTGTATGGGTCATCGGGATCAAAACTTTTTTGTGGGCCTGTTGGATTTGCTGCATCTGAATTTTGATAATATTCTTTATGATACCAGTCGCTACACCATTCCCATACATTGCCGGCCATATCGTATAAACCATAACCATTAGGCGCAAACGATTTAACCGGAGCTGATTTTAAATATCCATCTTTCATTTCATTGAGTGAAGGAAACTTCCCTTCCCAACTGTTTGCCTTGGGCTTGCCCCTGTTAACATGTTCATTGCCCCAGGGATAAATATTGTTTTGCAAACCACCTCTTGCCGCAAACTCCCACTCTGCTTCAGTAGGCAACCGTTTGCCTGCCCATTTGCAAAAAGCCATTGCATCATCCCAACTTATATGTACCACCGGATAATTTTCCTTACCGGCAATTGAACTGCCCGGCCCTTGCGGATGTTTCCAATTGGCACCGGCAACCCATGCCCACCACTGGTTGTAATTATTCAGGTTCACTTCGTCTGTTGCTTGTTGAAATACTAAAGATGCAGCTACCAATACACTGTCTGGCGGCTTTGGCGTATGAGCTGGTAAAGATTTTTTTAATTCTTCCCAATCGGGGTTTCTTTCGGCAGTGGTTATGTAACCGGTTTCATCTACAAATTTTTTAAACTGTGCATTGGTAACTTCGGTTTCATCCATCCAAAAAGAATTTACCGTTACAAAATGTTTGGGATATTCATCGGTAGATGCTTGATCATTATCAGCTCCCATGGTAAAACTACCTGCAGCAATAAATTTCATTCCGACAGTGGAAGTATCGCTGTTTGCAACAATCCGGGTATTATTTAATAAAAATCGTTGAGGCAAATTTATACAACATCCATTTGCTGTTTTATCTGTGGTTGTACCAACATTACGAAAATTGCAAGCGAATATTATTAAAACGATAAAGAAATAAATAAAGTAATATTTTTTATTATCCCACATATCCTACCCTTTCATTCTTTTTTTGGTGAAATATTCTCTCACCGGCTCATCATAGTATTTCATAAACAACCAGGCGATGACTATTAAAAACAATGTGCCTCCAATAATAGTGAATATAAGCACCGTTGAAGAAGGGTTTGTTTTGGTAAACCAACTTCCAAATATCCAAATAAACGCATAGTGTGTCATGTACAATGGGTATGAGATTTTGCCCGAGAAACGGCAAACAGCATTCACTTGATTTGATAATGAAGAACCGGCGCCCAATGAAACTATCAATGGAAAATAAAAAATCACCAGCAATGCTTCTGCAATCCAGTTCCATGTAAACCACGGCATTAAAAAGGCTAAAAGCAACAAGGCCGACAGCCCAATAAAACCAATATTATTTTTAATAATCCAATTGAATCTAAATATCAACAACCCTGCTGTAAAGGAGTAAGCCACTCTTGCGCCACCATCCAAAATATTATCCTTTGACCAGCCACCCAGCAAATTGCCGGCCCGGTAACTCACTATGCAAAGTATAATTGCTGTTACTATTGCTATCATCAACAAGTATTGGCGGCGAAGCTTGTACAATATTAATCCGTAAAAAATATTGGCAACATACTCCCAAAAAAGCGACCAGGATGGTGCGTTTAATGAAAAGAGGTTAAAAAACCTTTCTTCCATAAAAGGAAATGGAATGAGCAAAAGGGAGCAGATAAAAAACAACCCCATTCTTCCTGCATCTATGCCGGCTGATGTCGCAAAGGGATCTAAGTAAAAAAACAGCAATCCTAAAACAGAGCCTAATATCACCAATGGATGCAGGCGAATTAATCTCGATTTTAAAAATTCTTTAAGGCCTAATTTTGCAATACGGTTATCGTAAGCATAAGCAATTACAAAGCCCGATAAGCAAAAGAAAAAATCCACTGCTAAAAAGCCATGCCCGATAAAATTTTTTTTGATATCGGGTGATACCCATTCCATAAAATGAAAAATAACAACGGCCAGCGCAGCAATGCCTCTTAAGCCATCCAGTATTAAAAAATGCTGCCTGCTGCTGGTTACAATATTTGTTTGTAAAGTTTCTTTGCTCATACTAGTAATGGAAAAATTTAATTTTGGGCTATTGGTTTTAGTAAAATTTTTTCAGCCTCTACATCTTCATACTGCTTAATTAATTCGTTTAACTGCTTAATTAATTTCGTAGTAATTTTTTGATATTTTTTTTGGCCGTAGAGATTATTCATTTCTGTTGGATCTTTTTTTAAATTGTAAAGCTCCCAACTTTCTACTCTTTTATAAAATCGTATGAGTTTATACTCCCCTGTGCTAAGTCCAAAATGTGGCGATACTGCATGTTCACCGTTTTCGTAATAATGATAATACATTGCCTTTCGGCCATTGAGTTTATTATTGCGAATCAATGGTAAAAAAGATTTCCCTTGCATTTCCTCCGGTATGGAAATGCCTGCGGCGTCTAAAACAGTTGGCGCAATATCAAGGTTCATTAGCATTTGTTTATTGATAGTGCCGGGTTTAATAATCCCCGGGTATCGCATCAGCATAGGCGTACGGAAGGATTCTTCATACATAAATCGCTTATCGAACCAACCATGTTCTCCCATAAAAAATCCCTGGTCGCTCAAATAAATTACAATGGTATTTTGGGTAAGATTGTTCTTATCTAAATAATCTAATGTGCGGCCAATATTACGATCAAGCGATAAAGCAGTAGCCAAATAATCTTTCATGTATCGTTGATATTTCCATTCCACTAAAGAATTGCCGGAAAGATTTTTGTTTTTTAAATCCTGGTTTACGGAATCATAATATTGCAGGTATTGTTGTTGCTGGTTAGCATTCATGCGTTTAATGCTACCTTCCTTTAATGCTGCTTCTTTGCTGTCAAACATTTTTAAATCATAACCTAACAACATCGTTTTAGCAATAGACATATCCTGTAGGGAAGCTGCTTTTCTGTTGTTGTAAGTATCATAAAAATTATCGGGTAGCGGAAATATTTTATTATCAAAGCTTCGCAAGTCCGGCAAATCCGGCATCCAGGTGCGATGAGTATTTTTATGGCCAATCACCAAACAAAATGGTTTGCTATTATCTCTTTTATTGAGCCAATCTTCTGCAATATCTTCCACTATATTTGCCGCATAGCCTTCCATTCTTTTTTTGTTTCCATCCATCAATAAAAAATCCGGATTATAATAACTGCCTTGCCCCGGCAATATTTGCCAAAAGCTAAAGCCCTGCGGTTGGGTTTCTAAATGCCATTTACCAATCCATGCAGTTTGATAACCGTTTTTGCCCAACTCTTTTATAAATGTGTTTTGCGAACCATCGAAGCTGGAGTTTTCATTGTCCTTAAAACCATTTTTATGCGAATATTTTCCGGTTAAAATAACTGCCCTACTTGGCCCACAGATAGAATTTGTATTATATGCTTTTGTAAATACAGCACCTTCTTTTGCAATTCGGTCAATGTTTGGCGTTTGCATCAACTGGCTTCCATAAGCACCAATGGTTTGAAAGGCATGATCGTCGGATACAATAATGACGATGTTGGGCCTCTGCTGTGCAAAAGAAAATAATGGCAGCAAAAAAAGGAATGCTAAAATAGCGTTCATGTTTTTATTCATTTTGAAATAAATTTATTTTTCAAAATCCCGATAATAAAATCCTACTTCACTCAAAGTTGGATTAAGCCTGGAGGATAATATTTTTAAACGTACCTGCGAAGTTTTTACAGCATCAAATTGAAGCAGGCGTTTATAACCCACCGTTGTTCCTTTTGTAAAGAGCAGCCATTGACTGCCATCCCAATATTCAGCTTCAAAATTTTCAATTCTTTGGCCAATGCCGATATTTTCCTGCAGGCTAAGTACATTAAAGTTTTGTGGTTTTTTAAAAGTAAAAACTATTTCTGCTGTTGTGTCTTTTGTGGAAGCTGTTGTCCAATAGGTTTTGTATTTGCCATCAATCAATGCTTTTGCTTTTTTTCCGGTACTCAATTTTATAGTAGTGGCTTTTGCAAGGTTTGTTTTAAAAGTTTGCCGGCGCATAGCCACCCATTGCAGCAAATGCATTGAATCTTCTTTTTGTATCAATCCATTTTTATTTGGAGGAATATTTAGCAGCAAAACGCCGTTTCTACCAACCGAACTAAAATAGATATCGTAGAGTTGCCGGGGCGTTTTTACCTGGTTGTTTTCTTTATCATGAAAAAACCATCCCGGCCT
>DEHT01000014.1:0-30794 GCA_002352045.1 Chitinophagaceae bacterium UBA2793
GCAAGGTTTGCATAAGTGCCTTCGGCCATTTCTTCTGAAATTTCTATATTCAATTGGTTTGGTTCGGGATTGTTATTCTTCATTTCTATTTTTTTATCAAAGATACCAAAGATAAGCGGTTATGCTCGCTAAGAAATAAAATTAAAGGAGGCTGTTTAAGCAGCCTCCTTTAAAGTAAATAAATCAGTTGTTATAAAAAATTATCTTGGACCTGTATATGTAAACAATTGTGTCCATTCTCTTGATGCGGCCGGGTCAAAGTTGCCGTTGGTATAACTGTAACCCCATTTTACCGAAATTGTTTTTGCTGCCGGATCGTAATGAGAATTAAAATTCGGATTCATTGTATAAAATGTTGTTGCACCAGAATAGCTATTTTGAACAGTTACTTTATTAGTTACTTCATCAAAAGTGTACTCTGGTTCCTGTGCGCCAAACCAACTAAGAGAACCTCCTAAAATTGCCGGAGCACCATAACCGCCGCCTAAAGGCCAGAAAGATTTACATTTATTTGAGGCAGTTGTTACCATGTGCATGGTTGTTTCGCCTCCAGTATAACCAGGGTTTGAAGAAGGATGATAGTTTGTCCAAACCAGAGTATAAACACCATCATAGGAGTTTTTAGCTCCAATGAATTGGATGAATGACTTGTTTACACTAATCTGTTGATCAGGACTTGCTGAAACAATTGTAAACGGAAAAGCATAAGTGGCAGCGGGATCAAATAAAGAAGCATTTGGTATATTTATTTTCAACTGCTTCCCCAATTCTCCCGGATTGAAGGTCAACTCAAATGAACCGCCCCATGTAATAGCAGGATTAGTAGAGTACCATGACGCAGGCATTGCTATAAAATCGCTACCATTTGCGGCATTGTATGCCGTTAGAAGTGCTGTATCAACCTTTACGACTACTTTTTGTGTTGTATTCATTTCGGCAGTTGAAGGTACATCTCTTCTGATGTCAACCAAAATGGTACTTTGTGGGTTGTCGATAAAATCTACACCTATCAAATTAGTACCGGGTTCATCAAAAGTGCCACCATTTGCCACTTTTACGATAGTTACACCATCATCGCCTAAAGGGGTTGGCTCATCTACTTTGTCGCATGAGGCTAATACAAATGCGAGAGCAGAAAATGCTGCCAACTGCCTGGTATATTTAAAAATTTTCATTTCTTGTTAATTTTACGTTTATAGATAAATAGAATTCTAAATTATTGATTCCACCAAACTTTAGCATTCATTACATCTTCACCTCCAGGGATTCTTGCAACGGCAGCTTCTACTTTTTCAAGATTAAGGCTATACTCGTTTGGAGCATATACATACCTGCTTGGGATTTGAAATCCGGCATCAGAGTTAGTTGCTAAGGTAGTGGGCTTTAATGCAGGAATACCTGTTCTTCTCCATTCGCTCCATGCCTGAATACCATCAGGATACAATGCAAGATACTTTTGTAGAGCAATTCTTTCCAAAGCATTTGCAGTGGTTGCATTACTACTTGCAGGAATTGAATTAAAACTATTTGTACCTACTCCGGTTCCGCCACCGGTTCCTGTAGTAAAATTAGCATTAGCTCCAGAAATATAAGCAGGTGCCCCAGTAATACCCCATTGATCGAAGGATGCGGTTATGCCTGCTTCATAAGCTTGTTGAGCAGTATAACCTGCAGTACCTGAAGCTACCCATCCTCTTTCAATCCCTTCTGCTAAGTTCAACAAAGAGTAAGCTGCACTCATAATAACAATAGGAGAGTTTTCTAATCTTTTACCGTCAGCCAACACTTTGGCATAGCTGGTAGGTAAAGTTACCGCCTGGTCTCTGGTTAATCCATAAGGGAATGCACTACCGGCACTACCATAAGCATTTCTACGACCATCGCCCATATTGCTTAAAATATCGGCCAATGTTTTTGATAATGCATAATCTGAACGACCGTTGTAAGTATCATACCAGGGATGACGATAAGCAGCACCACCAGGATAAGCTAATACCATATTATCGGCATTAGAAGTAATGAATCCGTTGGGATCGTTTGCTGCCGCAGCAAATTGATTTGCAGCAAAACCGCCGGCGGCAGGAAATTTCTTGCTTAAACGCATTGCCATGTGCATACGAAGGGTATTGGCAAATTTTTTCCATTTAGAAGCATCTCCGCCAAAAATTACATCCCCTCTTACAGGAAGACCGCCATCAAAACCTGCAATACCTGCCTCAAGGTCGGCAAACATAGCTGTATAGATATCTTCTTGCTTATCATAAGCAGGGAATAAATTGGCAGCTCCTTTTAAAGCTTCGGAATAAGGAACATCGCCTGCTCTATCTGTAACAGCCCAAATAATATATGATTTCAAAATTTTAGCTACCGCAATTTGGTTGGCATTAGAACCAGAACCCAAATGAGAAGCTGCTTGTGCCGGATCTGAATTTCGATTGATAATTGATTGCAAATCGTACATAGGACCACTATAGTTACCCGACAAATCAATGTTTGGCTCTGCATATAGCGATGCATCGGTGTACTGTGTTTCTGCAATATATTGAACATACAATGAAGGCCTTATATTGGCAGCATAGCCACCTAGCTGAGACTCCACATTAGTCAGCAAAGCTGCTGTAATAGGATTGGTAGAACCCAAAGGGTTGGTATTGGTATTCCCAAAGTCCTCCAATTTATTACAACCCGTATTTACCAGCAGCATAGAAGCCGCAGCAAATCCTAAAGCTGTTTTAAAAATATTATTTTTCATTCTTAATGATTTTAAATTAATTATTTATAAAATTAGAAGCCTATTCTTAAGTTAAAACCTAATGATCTTGTACCAGGTAACTGCCCGTCTTCACCATAAGTATTGCTTACTTCTGATGGATCAAAATCTTTAGTTTTAGAATAGATTAACCATGGGTTACGAGCAATGATTGAGAAGGTAGCGTTTTTAATGTATTTAGAAACGCCCATTCTGTCAACCGGTAATTTATAACCAAGGCTAAATTCTCTTAATTTAACAAATGTAAGATCGTGGATGAAAACTTCAGAAATGTTGGCATTTCTAAATTGGTGCCAATAGGTTTGAGCATCAACATAGTAATCTACGTCTCTTCCGGTTGCATCTACACCAAATACATGCACCCCACCACCATCGGCTACATTGTCTCTTACAGAGTATCCTCTATCGTTTAAAACAGCAGTTTTAGCCGCTAAGCCAGAGAAAGAACCCCAGTGGTCAGACAGTGAGAAGAATTTACCACCATAAGAGAAGTCAACGTTCACATTTACTACAAAGTTTTTAAATACATTGAAGGTATTTTGAACACCGCCAGTATATTTAGGTAGTACACTACCAAAGTTTACGTTATCTTCTTTAATAAACAAACCAGCTGAAGTTAATTCTGGCTTACCATTTATACGTTTAATACCACCGCCAAACATTTGACCCCAAGGTTTGCCAATTTCACTTACAGTGTATGCAGCAGAAGAACCTGAGAATGCACCGGAAGCAATTGGTAAACGAGTAATACCTTCTGCTATAGAAACCACTTCGTTTCTAATTAAGCGGCCCCAGGTAGCGGTAATATTCCAATCTAAATTTGACCATTTGATAGGTTGTGCAAACACTTTAATATCGATACCGGTTTTTGCAATTTCACCAGCATTAATTCTTACACCACTTAAACCAGATTGACCGGGAACGGTAACCGTTACAGGAAAGTCTTTGTTTGTTCTGTCCCAATAAGTTAAATCAATACCAAACCTGTTTCTTAAGAAACGGGTTTCAATACCAATTTCTTTTTCATTGTTGGTAGAACCTTGCAACCCTGGATCGGGAACTGAGTTAGGCTCGCCCATTAAGAAATTGCCATTGAACTGCTGTGCAGCAGGTGAATACAATACGTTCAACTCATATGGGGAAAGAGTAAGAATGGTTTGACCAATTGAGCCTCTTACTTTACCATAAGATAAGAATGATTTGTTTTGAATTAAATCGCTGAATACTAAAGATGCACCAACTGAATAGGTAGGTATAGAATTGCCGATTGGTTCAGCAGAAGTATAATCTCTACGGAAAGTACCTTCAACAAACGCCATATTCTTATACCCCACATCACCTCTTACAAACACCCCTCTTCTACCAAATGTAGAATAAGTTTGACCGTAGTTGATTGGGTTTTTAGAGTTGCTTAGAGAATATAAGCCCGGTACATTTAATCCACCCAAGGTATTTTGGTTACTACCGGTAAGTTTTGTTTTTAAGATATCCAAACCGGCATTTGCATTTATTGCAAAATCTCTAACCTTTTTAGAATAAGTAGCCAACAACTCGTAGTTCTGACGAACACTCAAGCTATTAGATACACCATAACCTGCAAGCCCTGTACCTTCCCATGGGTTAAAGCTGGTTTGGTTATTACTAATTTCAAGTTCTGTGGGGTAAATGGTAGAATTATCTACCGCTAATTGTTGCCTGCGATAAGTTCCTTTAATTCTGAAATCGTTGTTTAATTTATATGTCAAAGCCACATCACCAAACATACGCTCTCTTTGACTGTTGTTATCAATCAAATCAAAATATGAATAAGGATTCATCCAATAATTACCACCATAAAAACCTTTTGGATTAGATGCATTGTAAGCTGTTGGGTTAGCTTTATTCCAACTTGCATAAACACCTTCCGGCGTACGCAAACCTCTTAGCTCCCTCATTTTATCAATATCTAAATCTCTATGGAACCATTGGTTAAAAGTACCGGTTGTTTGGTTAGAATAACCATCGTTGTTTTCAGCATTGGATTTTTGAGAAATTGCATTAAAATTTGTGCTGAAAGTAAATTTAGTTCCCAGGTCAATACTAAAATTAGCATTTAAAGTATGACGCTTTAAGAAGCTATTTGGAATAAGTCCCTTGATGTCGAGATTAGTATAAGAAGCTCTTAAATTATAACCATCGCTTGCTTTTGAGAAGTTGATGTTATTAGTAGTAGTAACACCGGTATTGTAAAAATCTTTAGCGTTGGTTGGTTGAGGTGTTAAAGCAGTGGTTTTGTAAGCCCCTTCGTGGCCACCATACCATGCATACCAGGGAATATATTCCTGGCCCACCATTCTAGGCCCCCAACTGGCATCATCAGAATAATCATGATAATATTTACCATCTAAAACTTTCCATGCTTCCGGCTGACCGGCTTGCCAGGTGTAAAGTGATAAGTCGCCATTTGCACCACCAGCATAAGAGTTTTGGAAATTTGGAGTAATATAAATTTTATCAAATACTACACCGGTATTTACTTCAATACCAATACCGGGCTGACCTTTTCTTGCTCTTTTTGTATTGATTACAATTGCACCATTAGCACCATCGGGGCCAAATAAAGCAGCAGCTGCCGGACCTTGTAATACGGTTACGTCTTCCACATCATCGGGGTTGATATCATTTGCACTTGGCATAATGGTACCATCTACCACAAATAATGCACCACCACCGGGTGTTAAACCGTTTTCACCACGAAGGCGAATCAAGGTTTCACGGCCCAATGCAGCAGAAGACTGGCTACGTACCTGTGCTCCCGCAACTTTACCGGCTAAGGCATTGTTGATATTGTTTGCACGAACGGTGTTCATTTGCTCTCCTGTTACATTTTGTACATTGGAAGCAATACTTCTTGCCGTACGCTTTGTATTAAATGCACTGGTAACTACTACTTCAGACATTGTATTGTCTTTTAGTTTTAGTACCGTAGTAATGTTGGTTAAAGATCCCACAGGGATTTCAACCAGGTCGTAGTTTGTTCCGGAAATTTGTAAAATATCCCCCGGGTTAACACGGATTGAGTACTCCCCATTTACATCGGATTGTACACCACCGCCGTTCTTAATTACCACAGAGGCAAAAGGAACAGGTTTCCCACTTTCATCAGAAACCCTACCGGTCACCAGCCGGCTTTGAGCAAATGACAATACTGCGCTGAGCATCATCATTGTGAACAGTGATAAGAATCTTCTCATGTGCGATTAGTTAAATTTAATTTGATTTTTGTAAAAATAGGTGGTTTTTATCTACTCTTAAAAAAAATGTTAAATCTTTTTTAAGGTATTATTACCTAACTATTAAAAAACTTGACAATAGCAAAAGCAGAAATGCTGCACAATAGTTAAAAAAAACTAAAATTTATACATTATCTGAAGTTTTACCTCCGTTTTATGCTTGCCTTTTATTTCATCTAAGCCCGAACCTATGGAGGTTCTATTTGGGTAAATAAACTGTGCCCATCTACCCCAAACAGACAGCTTTTTACTAAAGTCGTAGTTGATATTTAAATAGTAACGATAGCCTTTGTCGTATACAACCGGTATGCTAAAGCTGTATAACACATCGCTTTCATAGGCATACAAACGGCTGTTGTAATCATCTGTTTCAAAATACATCAATCTTATATTTCCTGAAAGAGGCTTCATTATTGGTTTATACAATAAATCGGCAAAAATTAAAAACCCTTCAGAAGCAGCCTTTCCCTTTTTATCGAACCATACCATTTCGGTACGGGTTCGTATGGTAAACCGTGGGTCTATTTTATAGCTCAGGTGAGTACGCCAGTTTTTCCGAGGCTGCTCTACCACCGGGCTAAGCGGAAACTCCTGAGGATTGAAGTTGATAGACTTGGCTTCGGCCTTAAAGCGACTGTATATTTCAAATTGCTTATTGGGTTTGTAATTAAGTTGCAGCATATAGTCTTTTCCTTCTGTGGGAGCATTTACTCTAAACCTTAGCCAGGGAAACTTATATATATCTGCATAAGCATCTATTCGCCATTCGTTATTGGGCCTAATACTTATTCCTGTGAACAAGCCTTTTTCGTTAGACGGAGTACTGCTTTCGGTAAAGGCATTGGTATAAAGCGACTGATAGCCTTTGGAAATATTGCGATATAAAATACTCATATCTACATTTTTGGCCACACTTAATAAAACTCCATTTATAAATGCCGGATATTGCTTACTTGTAATGGCAGCTTCTCCAAAGAAATGTAGGTTTTTAAATGTGTAAGAATAATCAAAACTATAGTTGCCAAAGTTTTTTCCGCCCAGGGCATAAAGATTATAGGGGTCTGCCGCCTTTACAAGCGAATGTTTAAAATTATACTGAATGGCATTGGCACTTAGCAACAGTCTATTCATTCTATATTTTACATTACCTCCGAATGCAATTTGCCTTTGAACATTTTTATCGTCGATTTCGGCAGGGGTGCGGTGATAACCCGATGTTTGTAAACTCGTAATAAAAGCGTCTTCACTATTGGAGGTATCGGCTACAAAATTGGCATCAATATTTCGATAGGAGCCAAACAGGGTGGCTTCCCATTTGCGATTACCGATGGTAATTCCGCCCCCCCGGTGAAAAAATATTTCGCCGGGTGAACTATATGGTTTTAATACAGGAGCCTGCCGTTTTACAGCCATAATATCGGGGCTTTTTTTGAAAGCAATCGACATCCACGAAGTAAGACCCTGTCCCAGGTTTACGGTAAAGTCGCCCAATGCAAGTGCTTTTATTTTTCCAATATTGCGGGCAAATAAATGAGCCGAATAAAAATCAAACCCTTTTTGCTGATTGCCTTTAAAAAATTGTTCGCCGGCATCTTTATCGCCGGTTACGCCATACTGCAATAGGTTTTTGTAATTGTATTTATAGCGCATAAAAATGCGCTGTGGCGAACCCATATAATAGCTATTGGTTTGAGGTGGTCCCTGGCGGTAGCCTCTTGATTTTTCAAGAATCTGAGTAGCTCTTATCAACAAATTATTTTCTCCTCCTTTAAATCTTGAACGCATATCTTCCATAAATCCAAGGGCAGCACTAACAGTTACGTATGGCCGTAGTTTTTGAATGGTTGCCACATCCCAACCCGGCACCGCCTGCAATTCATATACACTTAAAAAGTTTCCGAATAAATCCCGGTATCTTAAAAAATTTTGTAGTTGAAGATCCGATAAAACCCTTAAGTCTTTTAATTGGTTTTCATCGGCCTTATTGATGTTGAGTGGATGCTTAATGTATTGCGATAGTTCCTGAATATAAGAATCATCCTCTGTTTCCATATCTTCATTGTTCTCTGTAATATTTTCCAACTGCTGCTCTACAGTGCTGTTTACGGGTGGCTCAACAGGTGCAGGCGTTACCTGCGAAAAACCTGAAAGAATGCTACAACAAAAAGCAATAAGAAAAACCGGTTTCATCATGTTAGTTTTTCTTAAAATTTGCAATAAATAAAAGGCCGGGCGAAAACCCAAGTTGGGGATGGTAGTTGGCCGAAATATCTAAACGCATATTTTTCCAACTTACACCTGCACCTCCATATGCACTCCCAGTTTCGCTTACAAAACCGGCTCGGGCAAAAAACTGTTTCATAAACTGGTATTGGATAGCTCCTACCACGCTTACGGATTTATCTTCTTCTTTTATAATTTCTGAACTAATATAAAAATTATCAGAAGCGTCATACCCCAAACCCAACTTATATACCGAAGCCAATTTTTCATCTTCAAACTTTCCTAATTTACCTCCTACGGGGCTGTAGGAGTGAATGCCTCCATGAAATTTATCGGAGAAATGCATAATAGCACCAATTTCAAAGTTGATGGCCGATGCACTTCCATATTGAGGAATACGATAGCTGTAATAATTAAATTGAGCACCAATATCAATTGCCTTGCCCAGCGTTCTTGCATAGGCCAAACCAACTTTATTATCATTAAAATTTTTAAAGCCCGAATAGTTTACCTGAACACCAACATTCCCCATACGGGTAGGAATAGCAGCTGCTGCGCTGTACACACTTATTTCTGTAAGCATAAATCTTCTTTCGGCCCAAAGCCCCACTCCCGCTGAAGTTGTTTTTGCCAAAGCAGCCTGGTTGCCGGTAAATGCAAATGGATCATTTTGGTTAGAACTATAGGCTCCCATGCTGATGTAAGGCATACTTACATTATATCTTAACGACTGGGCTGATACTGCATAAGAAAAAATTATGCACAGCAAAACAATTGGAAATACTCTCAAAGCAGTTTTTTTATTAATAGAACGACAAGTTAAAGAAAATACATTTAATAAGCGTTTTGGTGTTTATGAATATTAAATTAAGCCTTAAACATTTTAGAACTTTTATTCCTTAGCAAAACTTTAAATATACTTTAATTATTTATGCCCCTATTAATTAACCCTTCCATGTAATTTTAGTACATGAAAAGCTTGCCGATAATTTTGATGTTTTTTTGGGGTAACCAACTTTTTGCCCAAATACTGCCCGATTCGGCTACAACTTCTTCTCAAAAAATGGCTTCCTATCTTCAATTAAAATTCAAAAACTCTTCGCAACAATTAGCCGTACTTTATCAATGGATAATTGCTAACATTAAATATGATAAAGACAGTGCACTATTTTTCAACTATACCAGTAATCATGAAGAAAAAATTGCGGCCACACTTCGACGAAGAAGAGGTGTTTGTGAAAACTATGCATCGTTAATGGCAGACGTGGCAACAAAACTCAATATTACAGCCTTCGTAGTGCATGGTTATCCTGCACATGCCAATAAAAACAAAGACAATAGCCATAGTTGGGTGGCCATTAAAAACAATAATGAATGGTTGCTCTGCGACCCCACCTGGGATGCACAAATGAACAGTACAAATTTCTACATGATTTCTCCTACTACTTTCATACAAACACATATTCCTTTTGACCCCCTTTGGCAACTTTTAGAAAATCCAGTGGATTACAAAACGAATGGAAAAAAATTTATGTATGCTGATTCTGCTGATTATTTTTTGAAGCTGGATAGTTTGCAACAATTGATTGCTACGGAATATAGAATAAAAAAATCTACAGCACAAAATAGTATGACCCAAAACTGGCAGGGCTTTACAAAAATGAACAGAGCAATTATTGCAGGCGAAAAAGATGAACAATTGTATAATAAAGCTGTAGAAATGTTCAATAAAGCCAATAACGTTTACAATTTTTTTGTTGAATACCGAAACAACGATTTTCAACCTCTTAAAACCAAAGACTCCATTAAAGCTATGCTACAGCCCATTTCGCACCTGCTTCAGGAGAGCTTGAGAAATATTGATGAATTAGGCAAATGGAACGAAAATTTTCAATACAATCCCGAAACATTGTTATTGAAAATTGCAGCACTTAAAACAAAAGTTGAAGAGCAACAAAGTTTTGCAGAGCGGCATTTCAGTAATAAGCCCAATGCAACAATGAATGCATTGCTATTGAAAAAATGATTCCCGGTTTTTTGCTTTTATGAAAGTATATCTTTCAATTTAGTGAGGAAGTTTTTCCCTAAAATAGCCGTAAGTCCAAGTGCCAGCAATAGCACTTAACAGGGTAACAATTACCACGGTTGCACCCGTGCCAATTTGAGCAAAAAGCGGGCCCGGGCAAGATCCGGTAATTGCCCAACCTAAACCAAATAATAAACCTCCATAAATTTGTCCCTTGTCGAATTTTTTAGGCGCAATAACAATGGGTTCACCATAAATAGATTTAAGGTTGAATTTTTTTATGAGCCATACCGAAATGATACCTATCAGCACAGCACTGCCTATTACTCCATACATGTGAAACGACTGCAAGCGAAACATTTCCTGGATACGAAACCAACTGATGATTTCTGCTTTTACAAATACAATTCCAAATAAAATACCCACAGCTAAATATTTTACATTGTAGTACCACTTGTGTGTAAGTTTACTTTCGTTTACACACATTGCATCCAACTCACGGAGCTTTAAATCTGCATCTGAATTTTGTATCATTAATTTAAAAAATTAAAGTGAAAGAATGATGGGTAAAATTAAATTAGCCATTATAAAGCCTCCAACCATAAAACAAATGGTAGCAATGAGAGAAGGCAATTGAAGATTAGACAAACCCATAATGGCATGGCCGCTGGTGCATCCGCCAGCATAGCGTGTACCAAAGCCTACCAAAAAACCACCTACTACCAGTATAAAAAATCCCTTTAGTGTAAAAAGCGTAGGCCAATTTATAATATCGGTTGGAACCGGGTTATTATAATTGGTAATGCCATAACCTGATAATTCTTTGACCAATTTTGGAGCAACATCCACAGGATTAGGATTTGCCAAAAAATTAATGGCAACTACTCCGCCCAAAAAGATTCCCAGCACAAAAAACAAATTCCAAACTTCTTTTTTCCATTCGTATTTAAAATATGGTATGTTGGCAGGAAAACAGGATGCACATATATGGCGAAGCGACGAACTTATTCCAAATGATTTATTACCAATTAATAATAGTACCGGTACTGTTAACCCTATTAATGGGCCTGCAACATACCAGGGCCAGGGTTGCTTAATCAATTCTAACATGTTTAAATTATATGAATATTTGAAAAGATTGGCAATTAATTATTGCAGCATTTATGGGTTATTTAATTGCTTTCTTACGGAGGCCTCATCAATATAGCCTTCGTTTTCCCAAATAAGTTTACCGGCTTTGTATAATTTTAAAACCGGCAGGCCGGTTACATTCAAATTTTTACATAGTTCAGCATGAGCATCTGCATCTATTCGAACAAGGCTAACTTTTTCGGCCATTTCAAGCGAAATTTTTTCAAGGTAAGGTTTCATTTTTTTACAGGGCGCACACCATTCTGCAAAAAAATCTACCAGCACCAATTTATCTTGTTTTAATAATGCTTCGTATTGCTCCACGTTCATTCCATTTCCCTTTAACTCCATTTTTTCTTCAGGAAGGTTATTGGCTCTCCATTCCATCATTCCTCCAGGCATTTCAATGATATTTTCAAAACCTGCCTTACGCATTTTTTCTGCTGCATTACGGCTTCGCCCGCCGCTTAAGCAATAAACAAATACAGGTTTCGATTTATCCAAAACTGCGGTTTGGCTATCAAAACCATCGCCATTCCAATTAATGTTTAAAGCGTTTTTAATATGCCCTTTTTTAAACTCTTCTGGAGTTCGCACATCTACCACTACAGCATTTTCTGTAGCATTTATTTTGCTCGCAAAATCGGTTGCCGAAAGTTTGCCGGATGATTCTTTACTAATTTGGGCATTGCTGCAACTTACCAGTATAAAAGCAACTAAAAAAGACACTATTATTTTGTTCATTACTATTTATTTAAAAATGTTGTTGTATTAATTTTTCTAATTCATTAGCCGACACCACACCCGATTGTCGCCACAATAATTGTCCATTTTTAAACAAAATTAAAGTAGGCACACCCTGTACTCCATAAGCTGCCGCAGCCATAGGATTTTTATCAACATCAATTTTTATAATTTGGCCATTGTTGCCAATTCGTTGTTTTAAATCTTTTAAAATAGGCGACATCATTTTGCAAGGGCCACACCATTCTGCAAAAAAATCAACCAACACCGGTTTATCCTGATTAATAATTTCATGAAACGTCATATTGCTTTCTTCTTATCCTTTTTAAAAATTGAAAATAAAAGTCCGCCCATTAAAGCCCCGTAAATAGTGCTGTTTACAGGGCTTGATGTGATGGCACAGGTACCCGAATTGCATCCCACCAATTTCCAATAAACAAATCCTGCCAATGCACCCAACAATACCCCTATAATGGTCAACAAATTTTTTTTGATTAAACTTTTCATTACCTCTATTTGATTTTAATTTTCCACATGCCTCTTAAATCGCCCAGTGAATAGCCAATGGCCTTATCAAGAGGATATTTTTTGGCAATCAATTTCAATGTATTTTCTTCTATATCACTTTTACTCCCATGACATTTAATGCAGGTAGGCATTGCAATGGTAATGGGTTTATAAAAATAAACTTCAGCATTTAAATTTTGAGTTACAAAACTGGTTTTTGACTGTTTTATTTTATTCCATGCAATACTGTCAAAAGAAGTTTGAATAGCGTTGTGCTTGTTTCTGCTTTTATCACTCAGCCTTTGAACAGTAACCTGGTGAACCAATGCAACACTATCTGTTAGTGGCACTGCATTTACATTGCAAAATTCAACAGCATATTCTGTTCCGGCTTTTTGAATAGCCGTAGCCACATTGTTTAATAACACATTTTGTGCAGCAGTTGCAATACTATCGCCAAGAGCTTTTAATGTAGATTGCTCCTCTTCGTTTAGCATTGGCTGTTTTTTGTTAGTACACGAAAGCAATAATACTATAAAAACAAAAGAAACATTTTTCAACATAGTTTACTATTTCACTTCTTCATAATTAATTTCTTCCGGCATGGTTTTGTTGCCACTTCGAATGGGAGCATTACAACCCGAAGCTGCACAACAGCCTACATTCAACAAGGGCATTAATGTAAACAATGCGCCTAAGATTATAAATAGCCATTGCTGGGTTTGCACACCCTGCACTATAATAAACACACCCATTGCCAGCCGAAGGAAACGCATAAAGTTCCAGTTTCTTAAATAATTTTTCATGTAGTATTTTTTTTCTTTTTAATTGTATTGATACCAAATGGCAAATACAAAGGACAAAATCCAATAAAAGCTGTTAGCAAAAACACTATTGCTAAAATACCCAACACTATTGCAACAGTTCCGGAAATAATATTGCTGAAATACAATACCGCCACCGCAATAGCTAACAGCAATCGAATAACCTTATTTGTGGTACCCATGTTTTTTTTCATAAAATAATATTATTGATTAATTGCCTTTAGTACATTATTCAAACTTCCGGCATTGATTACATTTTGAATACCATTACTTTCTAATATTCTTTTGGCCTGGCTACTTCTTACTCCACTGCGGCAAAAAATTACAATGTTTTTCTTTCCCTTAAACTTACTTAACTGGCTTACCAATTTGTCTAAAGGAATGTTAACTGCATTTTGAATACTTCCATCTGCAAACTCGGCGGCAGTACGCACATCCACTAAATAGGCTCCATTGCTCAATGCTTCTTTTAATGAACCATTATGGGTGCCGGCAAATAAATTTTTAAATATTCTAAACATGTTTTCTCTTTAATTGTTATCTACAAAAAATTTACAGATTAAAATAAGTTTTTTCATTAACCTATTTTGAATGATTTGTAAAATAGAAGGCCAATTTTTATTGAATTGCACAATACAATTCTTTGTACTTACTATCCATTCATTATTTTACTTTGGCATACAAAATTTGTTTTAGGAACATTGGTTTTGGAGATGGCATTAAAGCCTCCTTCTACTTCGGCAAAATTTCTGTAGCCTCTTGCCATTAAAATACTGGCAGCTACCATGCTTCTATAACCACCTGCACAATGCAAATAGAAAAACTCTTGTGGGTTTACATCTTTTATCCATTCGTTAATAGATGCCAATGGCTTGTTGTAGGCTTCTTTAATATGCTCAGCGGAATATTCTGTTTCTTTTCGAACATCCACAATGGTATCTTCTTTAACATTTACTTTGGCAGCAAATTGCTCAGCAGTAATTCGGTTAACCGTATCTAATTCTTTTCCTGCTAACTTCCAGGCTTCAATGCCAGCTTCCAAATACCCTAGCACATTATCAAACCCCACACGGCTCAGCCTGGTAACAGCATCCTCGGCTTTACCTTCATCGGCTACCAATAAAATGGGTTGATTCACATCAACAATCATAGCACCAACCCAGGGCGCAAAATCGCCGTTTAAACCAATATTGATAGATTGTGGAATAAATCCTTTTGCAAATTCCTTATCGCTTCTTGTATCTAAAATTAAGGCGCCGGTAGCTTCGGCTACAGTTTCCAGTTCTGATGCAGATAATGCTTTCATGCCCTGGCTCAATACTTTATCAAAAGAGTGATATCCTTTTTTATTCATAGCTACATTCATTCCAAAATATGCGGGTGGTGGTAACAGTCCATCGGTAACCGCTTTTACGAAAGCTTCTTTATTAGGTTGGTTGAGTGCATAATTCATTTTCTTTTGGTTGCCCAGGCTATCCACCGTTTCTTTCATCATATTTTTACCACATGCCGATCCGGCTCCATGTGCAGGATACACCGTAACATCATCTGCCAAAGGCATTATTTTGTTATACAAACTATCATAAAGCAATCCGGCCAATTCTTCCTGTGTGAGATTGGCAGCTTTTTGTGCCAGGTCGGGCCGGCCAACATCTCCTAAAAAAAGGGTATCGCCACTAAACAATGCAGTTTCTTTTCCCTTTTCATCAATCAATAAAAAACAAGCACTTTCCATGGTGTGCCCGGGTGTATGCAAGAGTTTTATTTTTACATTGCCCAATTCAAAAATTTGATTGTCTTCTCCAACTATGGCATCAAACTCGGGCTTTGCAGTAGGCCCATATACAATAGGAGCATTTGTTTTTTTGCTTAGGTCTAAATGCCCGCTCACAAAATCGGCATGAAAATGAGTTTCAAAAATATACTTGAGTGTAGCATTATCCTTCTCAAGCCTGTTGAGGTATGGTTGAGTTTCTCTTAGAGGATCTATAATGGCTGCTTGGCCATTGGAAGTAATATAATAAGCGCCTTGTGCCAGGCATCCGGTATAAATTTGTTCTATAGTCATATTAATGCTGTAAAGTTTGAAAGTGCAAAATTGCAATATTGTAAGTGAATGTTTAGTTACTTTAGTTACACAACTGAAAGTTAGCTAATAAAGACTTCTTTACATATTATATAAAAGCCCATTAGCAATACAAGCCAGCCAAAAGCAGGCTTTAGTTTTTTTCCATCTATTTTGGTTGATAAAAAACTACCTATCCATATTCCTACAATGGCTACCATAGTTACTTTTATCAATAAAGGCCAGGCAATTTCGAAGTGTTCGAGCGAAAATGCAAAACCCGATAGTGAATTGAATGCAATAATAACTAAAGATGTGCCTACTGCAGTTTTCATTGGCAGTTTAAGCATATTAACCAAGGCAGGAATAATTAAAAATCCGCCGCCGGCTCCTATCAACCCTGTTACAAAACCCACCAATATTCCTTGGAACAAAACCAACTTTATATTGAACCCCTGTGGCTGCGTTTCGCTTTCGTTACAATGGGTACATTTTTTTATCATTTTGTAAGAAGCCCACAGCATTAACCCTGCAAAGATTAACATAAGCAATGCGTTTTTGCTTAGTGTAAAATTTCCAATTGTTATAATATTTTGAGGAATGGCAGGCACAATAAATTTTCTGGTAAAGAAAACGGCCATTACAGAAGGAATACCAAAAAAGATAGCAGTACTTAAATTTACTTTTCCATTTTTAATGTATGAAAATGAACCTGCAACACTTGTAACCCCTACAACAAAAAGTGAGTAAACCGTGGCTACCGCCGCATCTACACTGAATAAATATACTAGCATTGGAACGGTAAGAATACTGCCGCCGGCACCAATTAACCCCAACGAAACACCAATAATAATAGAGGCTAAAAAACCAAGAATGTCCATATATGCTTAATGTTGAAGCGGCAAAACTGCATCAACGCATACAATCTTTCGGTTACATTAGTTACACAAGAACAATTTTATTTCTACCCAATTGAACAGTTCCGTTTTCTTCCAGTTGTTTAAGCAATCGGGATATTACCACCCTGGCAGTACCCAGTTCATTGGCCAATTGTTCATGAGTAATTTGTAAGGTATTGCTACCGGATACAGAAGCTTTTTTGTGAAGCAATGTAAGTAATCTTTCATCTACTTTTTTAAATGCAATGGCATTTACAATTTCCAGCAACTCCTCAAATCGTTTATGATACAATCGAAAAATATAATCGAGCCACTGAGGATACTCTTTTATAAACAGCGGAACTTTTTCAACGGGCAAAAATAAAATTTCAGCATCTTCTTCAACCTCTGCTTTTACCTTACTGGTTTCATTGTGCAATCCGCCTAAAAAAGACATAATACAACTTTCGCCAGCCTTTATATAATACAGTAAAATTTCTTTTCCTTCTTCATCGGTTCTCATCACTTTTAAAGTACCCTTTGTAACAATGGGTATTGCCCGTACATGTGCATTTTCATCCAATATAACCGTACCGGCCTTATACTCCTTGAGCATACAATATTTATACAACTTATCAATAAGCTCCGGTGATGATTTAAATTCTGATATTTGTTCCAATGTTTTCATTTCATAAAATTAGGGGATAAAGAAAGAGTGCAAATGCTTTGTTTTTAAATAAATAGGAAAATTTGTTTTGGTGGCGATATTGGGATACCTTAATTTATCAACCTGTTGATGATTGATAAAATCAGTAGAAGAAACTATAAAATGGTTATTCGATTTTTACAACTCTTCCTTGATATGCTATTTCAAATTAAACTAATTATTAAAAAAGCGATGCAAACGCATCGCCTTTCCGATATCTAAATGTAAACCCTACCTCTATTTCTTTTTAAGAAAAAACAACCCCCCATTCTCCGTATTATCGCCCATACCCCAGGTGCCGATAATTTTGCCAGCCGGTTCATCGTATGTTCCTGCCAGAGAAAATTTATAATTTTCAGAACCCATGGTGTACCAACCGGTAAATGCAGTTCCGATGGCTCCCCATTCACCCAACCCTTCTACCAAACCATTGGGATTAATGCGAACCAACGTACCATCTGGCTTTACAACAAAACCATAATGATAAGCCGGTGTTTCTGTAAGCTCACCAAATTTGCCTTCCCATTTACCGGTGATTACAGCTTCCGGCTTATCTTTTTTACAAGAAATCAATACGCTTGCCATTACAACAATGGCTAAAAAAAATGATACAATTTTCATGACTAAACTTTTTTGTTTTAATAATGAAGCAAAACTATGAAGCAACAAAAAATTTGTACATCACTATTGAGTAACTCGTGAAACTATTGAGCAGTTTGTATTTATTTACCATACAAAAAAGTCATTCTTATCGAATGACTTAAAATTAACTGCAGGCAAGGATTAAAAATATTTCTCAAAATTTTTCAATGGCTTTGTTAAGCCAGTTAGCATCGGCAAAATCAATTGAATAATGTGGTTGTATTCCTTTGTTTTCAATTCCCTGGCCATTATCTATTCTTCTTGACCTGCTGGTAGGATACAAAAGAGACATACCATAATGTTCCATTTTGTATTCACACACATTGGCATAGTCTAATACTCCACGACTGGGCTGCCCAACCAAAATTGCTTTTTTACTCTGCCTTGCTTCCAGCAAAAACTGCTCGGCTGCACTGGCACATTTTTCATCCATCAGTATCATTATTTTTTGCGGCTTAGCAAGCCTTGTTCCGCTGCTGTCCACTTCATCGGGAAACATATTGTAGTAGCTTCCGGCAAATGCTTCCGCCTTGTCCATATCTGCCAGGTATTCTTTTGCATCCGCCTCCGGTAACCCTGCTTCTTCAATAGAGGTACGATAGGCTTTTATATTGTCGGCTGTTGCCAGAAAATCGGCACCGGTTGATATAACAGGCTGAGTATATAAATATTTTTTAAAACCCCGGTAACATATATCTCCCCCACCGCCATTACCTCTTATATCAATAATGAGATGAGCTGTGGTGGATAATTTTTCTTTATAGTCTTCCAACATGGCAGTGATAGCCGGCAGGTTTTTAACATTAAAACTTTTAATTCGAAAGTATAGCAGCGAATCGTTGATCTCTTTTGAAAAAACGGGCCACTCCTTTTCTTCAGAAAAAATAACCGCCTGTTGTTGGTGTACGGCATAGCTTTTATCATCGGCATCAGTCTCCTTCTTCCAGCCATTCCATACGATAGCGTTACCCATTTCAAAATCCAATTGGTCTGTATAGGGCACATGATCATTGTTGTACCATATCACTTTATACAATCCGTTGAATTGTTTCTTCAATTCAAAATGAAGGTCTCCCGTTTTCCAGGCAGGTAACTTACTGTGAAGGATATAACCTGCATAATCCATTGTCGCATTTTTTTGGGCAACCACTGCAACTGCCAGCGACCCATCCGGTTTAGAATAAATGCCTTCCGGTTTAGAATATTTTTTTTTAAGCAAAGCTGCTGTATCAATGCTGCTGACAGAAATATTTTCAACAACAGCATTTTTAAACCAGGCAATATCCGGTTCATAATGCATGTAAAGATGATTGTCTTTAAAAAACAACAACCAGTTGTCTAACAGGTTGGCACAATGCAACGCATCTTTTATTTTACGGGCATTTGCCCTGGCTTGTTGGTCATGCTTTTCAAAAGCGGCTTTGCCAAGCATTTTTATTTTATCTGCAAAACCGGCATAATTTTTTTGAGTATATGCCCTTACATCATCCAATGCCTTTGTGCAATTACAAGGCTGTGCCTTTAAGTCTTTAACACTAAAGAGCATTGTTATCAAAATGAATAAAAAAAATTTCATTGCTTAATATTTACTTTTTTGACTAAACAAATTGTTGTTTTATGAATCGTTCTTTTATTGACGATACTAACGACAACAAGCTGATTGATTTTATAACTGAAATGAAGCGATCATTCATCATAACTACTGAAGGTCACCGAGCCCTTTATTGCACTGCTTTCATCAGCAGCATGTTGGTGACCAATGATCACATTGCCACCGGAGATACCAACAGCTTTTGCAAATGAATTATCCGGCGACGCAAATTCAGCTTCTGAAACCTTTAACAAGCTTACAGGTATGACGCCTGCTACCAACCGAAGCTTATATAAAACAGCTCTGCCTGTTTCCATTCCGTACTTGTGAGTAGATCCCAGGGTAAAATTAGAACTCGGTGCTGCTACCAGTAAATAATCACCGCTTAAGCTTACTGACTGGCCAAAAAAACTATTGCTCGTTTCCCCTGAAAAATGGGATGGCTCGTTCAACCAGGTAGGCGTCCAGTTATTAGTAGTAAGCTTTTTGAAAAGCACCACTTTGCCTTTTTTTCCTGTGGTGAATGCTGGCATACCTGCGGCAACAAAATTGTTGCTGGCACTCACCGAATAACCAAATAGCATATCATTTGCACCACCGCCCAGATAGCTCCCGGTTTGCTGCCAACTGCTGCCCGCTGCCGCTAGTTCATAGATGTACACCCCTCCGCTATTGGTCTCCCGGTAAGGAGCCCCTACTACCAATATTGAACCATTTATATCTACAGAAAAACCCGTTTGATCACCGGCCAGCATCTGCGTGGGCAGAATGTTCTGTGCCAAAACCCAGTTATTGTTTACTTTTTTATAAAGCAACACTCTGCCTGACCAGAAGCGGGCAGGTATTGTGGCACTGTAATGCGGCATTCCCACTGCAACTACCGGCCCATCCGGAGTAGATTGAGATACTGCCACATCGTATGCAAAATAATCTTGTGATGCGCTTACACTTTGTATCCCATTTTCATAAGTGTATATACCATTGGTTCTTTTGAAAATAAATACCTTTCCCACTGAAGTGCTATTCGCATTTTTCCAGAAATAGTCACCAATTACCAGGTAGTCGCCGTCCATATCCAGCGAATTGCCGAAAAATGTTCCGCCTGCATCGGGGCAGGTAATTTCCTGGCGCTGCAACCAGCCTTCTGTAGTTTTTTCGTAGATATACACCGGTCTGTTTATATTAGAACTATGCAATGCAGCTACTGCTGCAAAATTGCCGCTGATGGCCACTTCATAACCAAAGTTGTTAACTGCTGAACTGCCCGGGTTCATTATTTCTGTTGGCATTCCGCCGCTGGCATTGCCGGGTACCAGCATCTGCCATTCGGTACCGTTCCAGTACATGAATGCATTGGTATCTGTATCAAATACCAGCAGGCCTTTTGCAGGATTTGAGATGGCTTTGCGTTGTGCACTGCTCATACGAGGCAGTAATACACCACTGTTTTGAGATTGCACATCCAGTTTTGCACTGGTATGCGGAGTAGCAGTTCCGATGCCGATATTTTGTGCAGAGCTTAATTGTACGGCCAGAAACAATAGTGGCATTAACATTTGTTTGATTACTATTTTCATAAACAATATTTTAAACAGTAGTATTGATGGCATGAAAGTAAAATGCAAAAAGCACGGTTATGCGTGCCTTTGAGTAAGTGGTATTTTTTTTGAGCAGGAAGCAGTGGGTCGTTACCGGAGGTCAGACCCGAAAAGCTATAATGAAAAAAATTATCTTTCAATAAAACATGTCCGGGTCTGACCTTCGGTGCCGACCCTGTGGCTATTTATTTTCCAGCAGCGTTATTTTCTTTTCCAGCAATTCAATTTTTTGTTGTTGCTCTTTTACTGCATTGATCAATGTATAGATCAGTTCGCTGCCATCAAACATTCTTTTATCTTTAAAATGATCATCTTCTTTAATAGTAATAGTGGATGGTAGAATTTTTTCTATTTCCTGCGCAATAATGCCAACATAATTCTGATCAAGATCTTCTTCACCTGATAATTCATTGTATTGAAAGCGTACAGGATTGATCTGTAAAATTTCTTTAAGCCCTGCATTATAGGGTACAATATTTTTTTTGAGTCTTGCATCACTCCATGCAGCCCATACACCACCGCCACTTTTACTAGCATTGCCATTTACGCTTAGGCGTGCATCAGGCATTGCCGTCATAATTCCAACATTACCGTTCTTAAAAATGGTGAGTGCATTGCTTCTGCTGCCATCCGACGTTCCATTACCAATCACAAACAATCTATCGGATTCAATCCATCTGGTAGAAGAGTTGGGTATGGTTAAAGTATTGTATCTCCCAAAAACAGTTTCATTAAATGAGCGTGCTTCTGTGTAAGCATTAGCAGCAAAGCTATAATCTCCGGATGCGATGTTTGTTTTACCCAATGCAACTGAATGTTTGCCCGATGCAAACGAGTAGGCACCTATGGCAATACTGTTCTCTGCCTGTGCATCATTGTTATTACCAATTGCTACAGACCACATCCCTTTGGCAATATTATCACCTCCTGCTGTAAATGAATAGCTGCTTTCTGACCGGTTTGCTGCACCGATCGAAGAACCTCCATAACCCAACACACGATTATAATAGCCCAATGCAGTTCCATACAAACCTGAAACATCATTACCTGTCCCGATGGAAACGGCACCATTGGATCTTGCTTTGGTATTGTATCCTGCCGCAAAAGAATAGGTGCCTATGTTATCAAAGGACCAGCTTGAAGCATCTGTATAACCAACCCTGAAGGCAGCTTTTTCAGGATACCACATCAACCTTCTGCCGGCACCGTTAACGGGCGGTGGTTCAGTTGGAACACCCGGGGCCGCATTGGGCATCGAGAAAACAACATTCCCTGTTACATGAAGTTTAGCAGCCGGGGTATCTATCCCAATTCCAATATTCTGCGCAAGCATAATTTTCATACATAACAATACTGCTGTTGTACATATTATCTTTTTCATTTTCTATTTTTTAATTCAGTTACTTCATTTTTTAATACTTCAATTTGTTGTTGCTGTGCTTTTATCGCTTCAATGAGGTATGGTATTAGACCGGTATAATTCACGCTTTTAATACCGGCACTATCGGCATTTACCAATTCCGGCATCAGGATCTCCATTTCCTGTGCCAGTAAGCCTGTTTGTAATTGCTGATCACGGGTGCTGTCTTTCCAGTGATAATTATAACCGTTTAGTTTTCCAATTTTATCCAGCGAATTGCTGAGGGGAATAATATTTTTCTTTAACCGTGCATCACTATTTTGCGTTACCGTACCTCTAAACCATACGTTACCGTTTCCACGCAATACCATGGCATCCCCTATCTCTGAATAATAGATATTAAACAGCGCATCATTATTATTAGTTAAGTGGGGCTTACCATACAACTCCCAACTGCGGTTGAGTGTGGTTGAGTTGCGAAACTGTATGCGTGCGCCGTCGCCAGACTGTGTTTCTTCCAATGTGAGATGAGCATTCCCTACGGAGCTGTTACGTTTTACAAGCTGGTCGCCATCAATTTGCAGTTTAGCCTTTGGCAAGGTACTTCCAATGCCAAAATTTCCATTTTTTAAAATAGTAACTGCAGTACTTTGCAAGGAGTGCTGTTCACCATTTCCGATTACTAAAAGTGGGTCGGTAGCACGCCATACATCCACAGAGCCATTTGTTCTTATATTATAAGAACCCAGTACTGTTTCACGATATCCAGTGGCATAAGTTCCGGGTCCTATAGATACAGAGCTTTCACCGTAAGCACTTGCTACGTCTCCAAGGGCAACGGCACTAGTTCCATGTGCTGCAGCAACAAAGCCAAGGGCAATGCTTGAGCCTCCTACAGCCCTCGCCCGGTTTCCACCGGCAAAAGAGTAATTGCCAGTCGCCTTGACGTCAAATCCGGCGGCAAAAGAATAGTTGCCTATATTGTGAGTATCCCATTCGCCCCCTGTCACCCGGCCTGCCCTAAAAGCCGCTTTGGGTGCGACCCACATTAACCTGTTTCCCGGACCACTTACAGGAGGTGCCGCATTGCTATTGATAGTTCCTCCAGTAAAAAGCACACTGCTATCAGCAACATGAAGTCTCGCTTTTGGGTCATTGGTGCCAATGCCGATATTTTGTGCGATGCAGCTGAATCCCTGTAGGATAAAGCCTGCCAATAAAAAATATTTCATCTTTCTGTTTGATTTATTTTGATAGAATTTAATTTTTCGAGAACCGTTTTATTTTCTTGCTGAAGTTCATTTATCAAAACCTGTTGTTCTTTAATTGCATTGATTAAAGTGTAAATCAACTCGCTTCCATCAAACATTCTTTTATCTTTCAGTTGCTCGTCTGCTTTAATAGTAATGGTGGATGGAAGAATATTTTCTATTTCCTGTGCAAGGATGCCCACATAATTTTTGTTGAGATCTTCTTCACCTGATAATTCATTGTATTGAAAACGTATAGGATTGATTTGAAGGATTTCCTTTAAACCGCTTGTATAAGGAGTGATATTTTTCTTGAGTCTTGCATCGCTCCAGGCAGCCCACACGCCGCCACCGCTTTTGCTGGCATCGCCGTTTACGCTGAGGCGGGCATTGGGAATAGCTGTACTAATGCCGATATTGCCATTTTTAAATATGGTAAGCGCATTTCCCCTTTGAGAAGAACTAACTCCATTTCCCACCACAAACAGCCTGTCACTGGGCACCCATTCGGTGGTAGAAGACGGTGTATAAGTGGTATTGTACTGGCCAAAAACAGTTTCATAGGCTGATACAGCTGAGGTAGACCTGTTGGCAGCAAAAGAATAATTACCGCTTGCTACAGCAAAACTGCCTAAAGCTACAGCATTAACGCCTGCTGCACTTGTGTTATTCCCAAATGCAACAGCAGCAAAACCCGACACAGTGTTATTTTTTCCCATTGCTACGGAATAATTGCCGGAAACTGAATTAAAAAGACCCATCGAAAAACTGTAATCTCCTTGTGCCAATACGTTTTGTCCAAAGGCAAAGGAAAGTCTACCTATATTTTCTGCATTCAACATATAACTTTCACTATTAAAGCCGGCTCTAAAAGCTGCTTTATCAGCATACCACATCATGAACCTTCCGGTGGAACTGATTGCGGGTGGAGGAGCGGGATTGCCTGGCAAACCATACCGGGAACTAAAGAGCACATTGCCTTCTGCAGCATGCAATCTTGCCAGGGGTTCCGTAGTTCCTATGCCTACATTTTGTGCTTTCGATGTACAAAAAGCAAGTATACCAACAGCAGCGAGGAATATTTTTTTCATAACCGATCATTTTCAGTTCAAAAATATACCTGGTATAAAAAAGTGCAACCACTCATTGAGTAATTGTAGCCTTTCTTTAGTAATCAGAAAACAGGGAGTATAAAACACAAAAAAAAGCCGGGGACTACCCCAGGCTTCTTAAATATTCCCACGTATCGAGAAAGGTCGGCCATTCTTAAATTGGCGATTAGCCTTACGTAAAAAATACATAGAGTACTATTGCTGCCAAACCTGTATTCAGCATCAATATTGCAAATACAGTTTATTAGCGGTTGCCTTTATTTCGTTTCGATGTCAAATATTTTTTGACCATTGTTACCCAAATAATGTGTTAACAGGTTTTCATAAACACTTACACCTGTGTCGGAATTTGTGAAAATTACAATGCCGTTTTTTGTTTTTGGTAAGATGATAAATAGCGTTTGTACGCCATTGTCTGCGCCACTGTGTGATAGTGCAAATTCTCCATTGTCTAAGTCATACATTTCAACACCCAACCCAAAATGCTTGCCTTTTGTACTTGCTACCTGGTTTGACTTCATTTCTTTAAACACTTGTTTTGTTAAGCCACCACCATTCATTACGCTTATTAAAAAGGTAGCATAATCTTCAATGGTTGTCAATAAATCATCGGCTGCATTGGGTATTTTGTTTTTAATAATTTCATAGGGTTTCCCCTCTTTGTTATAGCCAAAAGCAAATCTTGAAGTGTCAATACTTTTGTCCCACACATATTTTGTGTCGGTCATTGATAGCGGTTGAAAAATAAGTTCACTGGCTAACTGCTGTAATGATTTATTAAACTTTCGTTCTAATGCTTTTCGCAAATATTCCATTCCTTCGCCAGAATATTGATACTTTGTTCCGGGTTCGAATTGAAACTTTAGTTTTTTGTCTTCACTCATCCATCGCCAATTGGGGAAGCCTGTTTGATGGCTTAAAATAAATTTAGTTGTTAATTTTTTATTTCGAGAATCGTTTACAATGTCAGGGTCAGTCCAGTATTTATAAATTGGTTCGTTCAAACTCCACTTGCCTGCACTCACCAGTTTTAAAGCAACCATTGCGGTTACAGGTTTGGCTAAAGAAGCTACATTAAAAATAGTGTTGTACGGTGCTGAAACGCCTTTGCTAATTTCTCCAAATACTTTTACTTGAGTAAGTTTATTACTTTTAATTATACCAAGGCCGAGTATTGGCACATTGTTTTCTTTCAACCAATTTTCAATTTCAGCATCATTATCAAAAATTGATTTCCCTATTGTTGAGCTTGTAAATGGCTTATGGTCAAAACTAAATGATGTTATCAACTTCCATTCATTATTCTCTAACTGCCAAATGTTTATAAACTTTGCAATCCCCGCCTGGCTTTCTCTTGTTTCGGAAAACTTGTGTTCACCATGCTGTACTGCACCATACAGGTTTCCGTTCTCATAAAGTGGAAAAATTTCGGTGCTGCCATTTACCAAAAATCTTTTTACCTGCCGATTTTCTTTGGCATTGCAAATGCCTTTTTTTAGGTCGGCTATAAATTTTGTTTTGTCGGAGACACCTTCTTTGTCGTGATAAAATTTAAGATTGTCGCTCAACAGGTTTTCAAACTGCTTAATGTTGCATTGATTAAAGCCGGCTTCAAAAAGCAAACTGTCTTTTGAAAGTATGGCTTTATAGAGTGCTGAACTTTTGTGAACCTGTGTAAATGCAGAAACAGTTGACAGGATGATACCTAATAGTAATAGTTGTTTTTTCATTTATTAATGTCGTTCAGGGTTAAAATGCTGGAGCACTGTAAAGTAACAACCAACTGGTTCGTTTGCCTAATTACAAGCATTTGTTTGGCAATTCTAAGTTTGCCTTTACCGCCACATGTACAGAAATATTCACACAGGAATGGGTTCATTTTTTTTGCTGGATGTAAATGAGGTTGTTGCTGACAATAACAGCAACATTAAAAAATAAGGTTTTCTATAAAAAATCATGGCTATACTTTAATGTGAATAAATTGTTTTTTGGCGCAGTAAAAGTAACCGATGGTAGAAGCCTTTATAATAGTAATTGAGTAACCGGGTGTTTTTTTGAGTGATTGCCTATGTTGTTGAGAAGTGAAGATGTAGCAAGTATGAACAAAGCCTAAAGAAAAGAAGTGGCTATTTCATACCTTCTGGTTCTTAATATTTTAATGCTTACAATAATTTAAAGAACTGTATCAGATGAAAGCGGTTTGAGATAACTTTTGCTTTTTTCTCAACTCTATTAAAAAAGCGCCTTCGGGCGCTTCTGTACAATTTAAAATTTCGAAAACAATTCCATAAACTCCTGCTTACGGCTACGAGATATATTTACAGTAGCGTCATTATCCATTATAAGATAGCCGCCATCTCCCCGTATAAATTTTTTAATTCTGTTAATATTGATAAGATAGGAACTATGTACCCTGTAAAAATCATCACCACTCAATGCTTCGTCAATATCTTTCAACACTTTAGATACTAATATTTTTTTTCCATCAATCAACGCTACATTAGTATAATTGCTTTCGGCTTCACAATAAATAATATCGGCAGTAGGTACAAATATCAACCCATCGCCAGTAGTTAATGCAATGCGCTGTGGTGTAGATTTCGACTGCATTTTCATTTGCTGTAACAACAATTCAAACTGCTCTTTTACCGGCGGATTTTTTTTCTGCTCTATACGTTGAACCGTTTGCTTTAGGTCTTCGGGGTCAACCGGTTTTAGCAGGTAGTTTAAAGCACTGTATCTAAAAGCTTTGATGGCAAACTGATCGTAAGCTGTACAAAAAACTACATCAAAAAATAAGTTCTCAAATTGCTCCAGCATATCAAATCCATTCATCTTTGGCATTTCTATATCCAGGAAAACCACATCGGGCGTATGTTCATGAATAGCAGCAATACCTGCTTCTGCACTACTGCACATGGCCTGTATTTCTACTTGTGGGCAATAAGTTTTTAGCAACCACTCCATCATTTCGAGTGCATTTTTTTCATCATCAACCAATACTGCTTTTATCATTTTAATAATTTTTATTAGTAATCAATGGGAATTTGTATAATAACCCTTGTGCCTGCCGGGGAACCATTTGTATGATAGAGATCGGTAATTACAACCGTAGATTCTAACTGCGTTTGTTTATTGAGTAATGCCAGCCTGTCTTCAGTCAGTTTCATTCCCAATGATTTTTTTGTTGAGGCCGACTTGCTTTTCAACTCTTTTGCTTTTTCTCTACCTACACCATTATCTTCTATTGTGCAGGTAAGGATATGGTTTGTTAGCGAAACATGTATATCCAGGTGGCCGGCTTCTTCTTTATGCAACAAACCATGCCAGATGGAGTTTTCAACATAAGGTTGTATAATAAGTGGGGGTACAAAAATGGCATCTGGCTGTACATTTTTGTCGGTTTTAATGGAATAGGTAAACTTTGTTTCAAAACGGATGGCTTCCATTTCGATATAGAGTTTGAGAGCTTCCAGTTCGTTGGTGAGCGTTACCGTACTGCTGTTACTATTATCCAATATCAACCTAATGAGTTTGGCAAACCTTGTTAAATACAATGATGCGGTAGCCTGATCGCTTTTTACAATGTACCGGTTAATGGAATTAAGGCAATTAAAAATAAAATGCGGGTTCATCTGTGCCCTTAATGCCTGCATTTCCACATCCGCCATTTTTTGTTTTGTTTCCATCAAATTTTTTTCTGCTCTGTTTTTTTCTACCTCTGCTTTTATTTTTACAATTTTTCCGGCGCACAAACTCGCAATTGTTTGTAGTATATTTAAATGCTTTTGAGTAAAGAACCCTTTTTTTGAGTGTTCGCAATCTATTACGCCATATACAGTTCCATCGGCAATAATTGGTACTGCTATTTCAGACAATCTTCTTTTTCCATCAACAATATAACGTTCATCTATCGCTGTATTTTTTACAATCACTGGTTTGGCATATAAAGCAGCATAGCCAGTAATACCTACGCCCAACGGAATTTCTATAGGATTGTTAATGGTAAAATCTTTTGTACTTTTTTTACCATAAGCCGCTTTCTGATACAATACTTTCTTTTCCCTGTCGTGCAAATAAATTACACAATCTTCAAAATGCAAACGGCCGATGCAGTTCTTTGCAACATCCCATAGTAATTGGTGTACAGAATGCTGATCGTACATGCTGGAGGAAAAATAATTGATAGCCTGCTCCGCCTCCAGTTCTTCCTGTTTTATTTTCAATCGACGGTTTCTATTGCGAAGCACTACCCAGATAATGACGGCCATCGTAAGAAAGCATAACAAAATAAACCACCAGGTAAGCCAAAATGGGGCAGCGATGCTGAATGAAAGCGGGTGCGGCAATCCTACCCAGTCAACATTGTTAATACTGGCTTCTATTTCGAGTTCGTATTTACCGGGCGACAAACTCGTAAACCTAAGCTGGTTATTATTTCCCAGCATTTTCCATTCTTTATCAAAACCCTTTAACCGGTACCGGTATTTAACTTTTGCAGCATTGTTATAGTAAGGAGCGGTAAAACCTATTTCAAAAGATCTTTGGCTGTAAGGAATTTTCCACTCAGCATTTACATCATAAATAACAGAATCGTTGAACAACTTCATATAAGAAATATACACACGCAGTGAATCCGGTTGTGCTGCCATCTGCTCAGGTTTCAGGTAATTTAAACCATTGATACCACCGAGAAATAAAGTGCCATCCACACTTTTATAAATACTATTGAGATTAAAACCATAGCCCTGTATATTATCTGTATAATCGTATAAATGTAGTCGTCTCTTTAAGCTGTCGTACCTGTAAATACCGTTATCGGAACTGGCCCATATAAAACCATTTTCATCCTGGTATAATGCTGATACATATATATCATCAAAAACAGTTGTAAATTTTTTGGCGGAGGCTTTGCCATTTTCAAATGCCGCTATATAAACGCCATCGTCGAGTGAAAATAAAAACCGGTTGTTGCTCATAGCAAAGCCTGCCCTTACCAATGTTCTTTTGAAAGGCAGATCAACTTTTTGTATATACCGCATATCGGCATCAAATAAATGCAACCCTACCGAAGTGGTAAGCCATACTAGTCCATTAGGCGATTGAAAACAAAAGTTGGAATTTTCTTTTGCTGCAACGGTATTGAGCAAACGAAGTTTATAAGAACCTGCTTCCAAAATATAAATGGCATCTCTTCCTGTTATAACCTGGTTGCCATTTTGTAATGTGGTGATGGCATCTACAAAGTCGTGCTCACTTCTATTACGAGTGCTATCACTGTCGTACAATGGTCGCCTGTACTTTTGTGTAACCGGGTCAAATAACCATAGCCCAAGATCGGTGGGGCCCAGTATTGCATAACGTCCATCCCATGCAATTCCTCTGAGGGATGGATGTGCCAGTTGATTGGCACTTCCTTCCACAGGCAGGTAAATGCTCCACTTGTTTTGTTTTCGGTTCCAGTTTATAAAACCATTGGCCGTAGCCAGCCAAAAATTATCTTTTCCATCGCCGGCAATAGCCCTGATATTATCAATGGAAGGTGGCAGATTATTCACCTGCTTGCCCATGCGTACCAGCCCAAATGATTGCCCGTTGAGTGGAAAACGGGCAATGCCATCAGCATTTGTCATCCACAAATAATTATCCGGATCTGAATAAAGGTAATTGGTATAATCAGCCGTAAGTTTCTGTACACCTTTTTCAAATATCTTCAGCGGTTGAAAATAATGAGATTGTACATTGTATTGAAAAATACCATGACTGGTAGTCAATATGAAATTTTCTGCACTAACTTGTTGAACATCTCTGATAGAAAAATATTTAATGCCATAACCGGTAGGTTCCCTGTTTTGAGGAACATCAACAACCGATGCCCTGCCCGTTAAAAAATTTACCCAATAGCATTCTGGCGACCAGTTGGAAAGAATGGCACTATCTTCCGAAAGCGGAAAAATAGCCCTTGGAAACATTCCCGTTACACTATCTAATTTTTTCAATTGCGTTTGATACCGGTAAACCGTTCTGCCTTTATTGAAAAATATACTATGGCCATAATTACAAAAAGTACGTATATCAAAACTTCCTTTTAATGG
>DEHT01000014.1:30819-34066 GCA_002352045.1 Chitinophagaceae bacterium UBA2793
CTTCCGCTACTATCACAAATAATTTGGTTGAGATCATTGCCAGGCTTAAACTCAATTATTCGGCTTCCATCAAAACGCTGTACACTTCTTCTGTACAATATCCACAGGAACCCTTTTTTATCCTTGCTCAATGCAACAATATTGCCGGGTCTTATACCAGATGAATAATCAAACTGCTGCAACTGATAATCGGGCATTTGCGCTTCAGACTGTACAAAACATAACGTCAGTACTATCCATGTTGTGATAATATGGATGAAAAACCTGATTCGTTGAGCATACTTCATGAAATAATTTAAAAACTGTAATTACCAAATATGAATAAATATAAGCATCCTACACACTTCATTGAGTCGTTTGCAATTTTTTTGAGTATTCGGTATAAAAACAGTTGAACCTTTGAACCCTTGAACTTTTAGCCTAATTTTGCGGCCTAAAATACAACCACATGCAGCTTTTAGATGGCAAAGTAGTTTCTCAGGCAGTTAAAAATGAGTTGAAAGAGAAAACCCGGCTTTTAACTCAGGCAGGTAAAAAAGCACCTCATTTAGCAGCCATATTAATTGGCAACGACGGTGCCAGTGAAACCTATGTAGCCAGCAAAATTAAAAACTGCGAAGAAATAGGTTTTAAAAGCAGTTTGTTTCGGTTTGATAGTAATGTGGAAGAAGCAATTGTAATTGCACAAATTGAAGCCCTAAACAACGATGATGATGTGGACGGCATTTTGGTACAATTGCCTTTACCAAAACACATCAGCGAAGAAAAGATTATCAATATCATTAACCCTGCAAAAGATGTGGATGGTTTTCATCCCAGTAGTGTAGGTAAAATGGTACAGGGCTTACCCAGCTTTTTGCCGGCTACTCCTTTTGGCATTATGCTTATGCTGCAACATTACAAAATAGACACTGCCGGTAAACATGCGGTAGTAATTGGCAGAAGTAATATTGTGGGCAGGCCCATGAGTATTTTATTAAGTGCCAATACTAACCCCGGCAATTGCACCGTAACACTTTGCCATAGCCGAACACAAAATTTAAAAGAACTTTGTTTGCAGGCCGATATTATTGTTGCGGCTTTGGGTAAAGTATCTTTTTTAACAGCCGATATGGTAAAACAAGGAGCCATTGTAATAGATGTAGGCATTACAAGAGTGGCCGACAGCAGCAAAAAATCGGGCTTTGCTATTAAGGGTGATGTTGACTTTGAAAAGCTAGCACCTAAAACAAGTTTTATAACACCCGTTCCGGGAGGAGTAGGTTTAATGACCATTGCAGGCCTCTTGAAAAATACATACAACGCCTGTGTTCAAAACAATCGTTACTGATTGTATTGGTAAAACAAAAAACAAATCACTTCAATAATTAACAATCACATTTGTCCGCAACAATAAATCATACCACTCAACAAACCCTCCCTGTAATGGAGCACTTCTACACCCTTCAGGGCGAAGGTTACCACCAGGGAAAAGCTGCTTATTTTATTCGTTTAGGCGGCTGCGATGTAGGTTGTGTTTGGTGCGATGTAAAAGAAAGCTGGGATGCCGATAAACATCCCAAATATTCTTTAGACGAAATTGTATCAATGGTTGAAAATGGTACTTCCGAAAACAACCAAAGCAACGATGATGTAATAGTGGTGATTACCGGCGGCGAGCCTTTGATGCATCCATTAAATGAGCTCACTTTTGCTTTACAACAAAAAGGTTTTGCAACCAATATTGAAACCTCCGGCTCAAGCCCGCTTAGCGGTCATTGGAATTGGATTTGCCTTTCGCCCAAAAAATTTAAAGCTCCACTCACAGAAGTAATTGAAAAAGCCGATGAATTAAAAGTAGTGGTCTTTAATAAATCGGATTTTGACTGGGCAGAAAAATATGCAGCCCTTGTAAAACCATCCTGCTTACTTTACCTGCAACCCGAGTGGGATAAAGCATCCATAGTAACTCCATTAATAATTGAGTACATCAAACAAAACCCTCAGTGGCGCCTTTCGCTTCAAATTCATAAATACATTAACGTACCTTAATATTCGTTTGCCGTTTGTCGTTGGTCGTTTTTTCGTTGGTCGTTTGTCGTTACTCGTTTGTCGTTGATTGTTTTTTGTTGCTTTTTTGTTTTAGCCTTTTAACATTCATATTCCTGTTTTCGGTTTAACTTCATTGTACAACAACCTCCTTGAAATTGATGAAGACAATATTTTGTTTTATCCTATTGCTTGCAATATTAAACATTAGTGTACAGGCTCAATGGTACAATCCCGATAAGGTGAATAAAAAAGCAGGTGAAATTTATGGCACAGCTTATGAAGCTGCCCGGGATGGAGAATATACCAAAGCCATTAAATTACTCAACGAAGCTTTAGCTTTAGATGCCAAATTTGTAGATGTATATTTATCGAGAGCCGGCATTTATGCCAATATAAAAAACTATAACGCATCTGTGGCAGATTTTGAAAAAGCTTTGCAGATGGATTCCATCTATTCCAAAACTTATTTACTGCCCTACTCTATTTCATTGGCCGGCACCGGAAATTTTGAAAAGGCATTGCTAAGGGTAAACGAATTTTTACAAACACCCCGATTAAACGAACAAAGCATTCAGGCTGGCAAATACCGCAAAACAAGTTTTGAATTTGCATTGGCTTATGCAAAAAAGCTAAAAGAAAAGGGAATTCTTAATTATACTTATGCCCCGGCAAACCTGGGCGATTCCATCAACACAGCTCATTTGGAATATTTTCCATCGGTTACCATCGATGGCAACACTTTAATATTTACCCGAAGAGTAAATAGCGATGAAGATTTTTTTGAAAGCAATTTCAACAAAGGAAAATGGAGCAATGCCGTTCCAATAGGCGGAAAAATAAATACCAATTTTAACGAAGGAGCACAAAGTATTTCACAGGATGGCGAACTCTTTGTATTCACCGGCTGCAACTACCCCGAAGGGGAAGGCAGTTGCGATTTGTACATTGCCTACAAAACAAAAAACGGAAGTTGGACAGAGCCGCAAAATATGGGCAGGGGCATCAATACAGAGTTTTGGGAATCTTCTCCATCACTAAGTCCCGATAAAAAACAATTGTATTTTTCCAGCAACCGCCCCGGTGGATTTGGTGGAAAAGATATTTGGGTAAGTAATCGCCAAAGCAATGGAAAGTGGAGTAAACCACAAAACCTGGGTGAACTTATAAATACCAACGGAGATGAAGGGTGCCCGTTTATTCATGCCGATAATCAAAC